>JAHFMQ010000042.1 GCA_023267775.1 Candidatus Kaiserbacteria bacterium
GTTCGCCTATGGCGGTAACCCAGAAGAAAGAATAACTATGATTGCAGAATACCTAACGAAGAATCCTGATAAAATTATTTTTGGTCCGGACGATAGCGGTAATTACCGTATTCCTTGGTATCTCGATAATGGAAATCCGATGCCGGGGGAACCGGTTCGTACGAGCGGATTCTTCGGACTCCTCTCATCATTTATGGATGCGCCTAAACCGGAAGAATTCGGAAAACTTGTTAAATAGCTCATGCTATGATGCCACCTATGCAAGATGAATTGACAGCGCTTATTGCAAAAGATCTTGGTATCAATGATCTTTCGGCCGAAGAACAGCAAGTGCTCATTGCGCAGTTCGGTGAAGTAGCTCTCAAAGCCGCGACCCTCGCTGTTGTGGGGAAGCTTGCCGAAGAGAAGCGTGGTGAGTTCGGGAAACTTGCGCAGGCGGGTGATCCGATGGCGATAAAAAGCTTTCTTGACAAAGAAGTTCCAGACCACGAAAGTGTCGCGAAGGCTGCTGTCGCTGAAGAGGTAAAAAGATTTAAGGCTTTTCAAGCTCCGTAGTTTACCCCGTGAGATATTCCGTGATATAGCCAATCCACACTACTGGACCAGGTATCTCATGGGGTATAATCAGACTGTAAAAATAGTAATAATTATGAAACCAACCCAGACCAATATCGCCGTAGGACTCGCGCTCGTCGTGATCATTATATTTTTTATTCTTCCGGGTTTGTCACCCTTCGGATCTCCAAGTTCCGCAACCGTGGCAAATTCACAAGCTAATACTACTCAAACACCTTCAACTACTATGCCTACTGAACCCGTAACACAACTGCAAATTACTGACGAGACTGTGGGCACCGGCGCGACCGCGATGGCCGGCGACAGCGTGACCGTAAATTATGTGGGTTCACTCACCAACGGTACGGTCTTTGATGCTTCGGCTAATCATGGCACGACAGGATTCACGTTCAATCTCGGGGCAGGACAGGTGATTCAGGGTTGGGATCAAGGCATTGCCGGCATGAAAGAAGGAGGGAAGCGCAAACTCGTGATCCCTGCGTCTCTCGCCTATGGAGACCAGGAGATCGGAAATGTTATCCCAGCCAACTCAACGCTTATTTTTGAAGTTGAGCTCTTGAAAGTTCAGAAGGGGGCACGCTAAAAGCGACACAAAAAAATAACGGGCGGAAGTCGCATTGCGACTTCCGCCCGTTGCTATCCTCACGGATAGGTACTAGATATCGGAACCTTCACGCCATATTTGGGGAAGAGGTCAAAGACCTCTCGTCCGCAGCTTTGGAAGGTGTAATTTTTCCCTGCAAGAGTTGTGAGACCCCATCCGGCTCCGAACGCTCCGCCAGTAGCAGCGCCATACTTGGCATACTGCCCACTAATGGCGTAAGGAAACGCCAGCGAGCCAAGATAGCCACCAAGTGCTCCGAACCCCCCGAAAATGGCTGCGTCGGTCCCGAGAGTTACAACGTCGAGAGGATGCTTGATTTTGGTGTATTCCTGACAGGCTGTAGCAACCCTGTTGAGGGCCTCCAACTGTTTTGGAGTGAGATCGCCACGCACCAAGAAGTTCAAACGATAGCCGCCAGTTCGATATGCCCATGTCGGCAACCAATTATTGGAGGTGCCGAGCGTTGCTCTCTCACCGTCCGGCATGGTCAGTTTGACCAGTTGGTACTCTCCCTGAGCCACACACCCACTGACCAGGAAACACAGGATCATCAGAGATACTAGCGATTTCCGCAGCATATGCACCCCTCCTTCCTTTCGTGATTTTTCTAGGTTTTGTGTACTGTTTACCTGGGGACATACTACACCATAATTTATTTTTGTCAATATTTCTACAAAAAAAGAAATCGCATGATTCCTGTATAGGAACCACGCGATGTATGAATTGAATGAACGGAATAAACTAGTTATTCAACGGAAGCAGCTTTCAAGAGTGGTCCGCAGACAGAATTATTTGCCCGTACGAATGCAGCACGGATAAAGAGAGTCTTTACTCGAGGATCTCCAATTGATTTGAGATAATCAAGCCTGTTGTACACTCCCTCCCATACTGTCCATACGGCTGAATAAGACCACGTCTGAAGCCCGCTAAATGCGCCTCCGATAGTACCCGCTACGCCGCCACCTATTGCCGTAACAAATCTATCTACGATTCCTCCCGCAATACCGGCCATTCCGTAAGGAATAGCATTTGAAGCCGCAGCTTCGGTTGGAGACGAGAGTTGCAGTTTGACTTGCTGGAATTCTTCTCGAGCAATAGTATCGAGCAACTGACATTGTTCCAAATCGATTGGCTTTCCATCACCACGTCCAACCGTGAACATTTCCCAAGGATCACTCAAACCATTATAGATTCCAGGACCTCCCATGGTTGAACACCCACCAAGCACTGCTGTGCTCGCCAAAATGGCGATCAGAACAATAGCGTTTCTCATGGCAAAGACCTCCATTTTGGGGCCAGCTCGAAATGAGCCGACTAAACCCATCTGCGCACGAGAGTACACTATAAAATATATTTGTCAATGCCAGCCAAATAGGCTAATGTGAGGAGAAATGAGTGCAATTACGTTCAAGATAGAGAAGCGCACGGCCGGCTCCGCCGGCCGTGCGGGAGTGTTGCATACGTCTCATGGCGATATTCGCACGCCAGCGTTTGTACCTGTTGGTACGAAAGCAAATGTGAAGGGCATATTACCAAGTGCGCTCAAGACCCTTGGTGCGGACGTGGTGCTTGCAAACACATACCATCTCTATCTGCAACCAGGCGAGAAAATCGTCCAAGCGGCGGGAGGACTTGGAAAATTTATGGGATGGGAAGGTCCCACCATGACCGATTCAGGTGGTTTCCAAGTGTTTTCACTTGGGGCAGCGTTTGGGAAAACCATCTCAAAATTTACAAGGTCGAACCTTGTAGAAAATGAAAGCGTAGGTACGCCGTCGATTTACGACCCTGAAGTGGCGAGCCAGCATGGGCAACTTGCGATCATCGATGACGAAGGCGTCTCCTTCACTTCGCATCTCGATGGCTCATTGCACCGCTTCACTCCCGAGCGTTCAGTTGAAATTCAGCATGCGCTCGGGGCGGATATTTTCTTCGCATTTGATGAGTGTACGTCGCCGACCGAGCCGTATGAATACCAACGAGAAGCAATGGAGCGCACCCATCGTTGGGCGGACCGTTCGCTCAAGGCGCATCGGCAAAATATCGATGCTGCAAAGAAGCAATCGTTGTTCGGTATCGTGCAGGGCGGTCGGCACGAAGATTTGCGTAAAGAATCCGCACAAGAAATCGTGAGCTTAGGTTTTGACGGCATCGGCATCGGCGGCTCATTCTCAAAAGAGGATATGCGTGGAGCGCTTTCCGCTGCGGTCGGTGAACTTCCGGAAGAATTGCCGCGGCATTTTCTCGGCATCGGCGAGCCCGGCGACATTCTAGAAGGTATCGCTGGTGGTATGGATCTTTTTGATTGCGTGGCCGCCACACGAATTGGTCGGCACGGGTCCATCTACACGAAACGCGGCATCATACATCTCCGAAACGAAAAGTACCGCACAGAATATTCTCCGCTTGATCCTGAAATTTCTATACCCGGCACCGAGCCATTTACGCGGGCGTACGTATCTCACCTTGCGCGCTCGGGCGAAATGCTTGGATCGGTTATCGCGTCGATGCATAATGCCGGTTTTATTTTGAAACTCGTTCAAGACGCGCGGCAAGCGATTCTCGATGGACGATTTGAAGATTTTCGTGCAGACTTCGTTACATCTTATTATGGCTAACTTCAAACTTCACACGCCATTTCCTCCGGCCGGTGATCAGCCGAAAGCTATTGACGCACTTGCACAAGGATTGAAGAAAGGTTTTCGGCACCAAACATTATTCGGCGTTACTGGAAGTGGGAAGACGTACACCGTGGCAAATGTAATCGCGAAATATGACAAGCCCACACTTGTTCTTGCACACAACAAAACACTCGCCGCTCAACTCGCACAAGAGTATCGAGAATTTTTCCCCAAAAACGCTGTGCATTATTTCGTTTCGTACTACGACTACTATCAGCCGGAAGCATACATTGCACACTCGGATACCTATATAGAGAAGGAAGCGATGATCAACGCAGAGATAGATCGCCTGCGACATGCCGCGACACAGGCACTTCTCACACGCAACGATGTCATCATCGTGGCATCGGTCTCTGCCATTTATGGACTCGGTTCGCCTGAAGAATATGAGAAGGTACATGTGAAAATTGAGAAGGGTAGTGTTGAAAACCGAGCGGCCTTGCTCCGGAAACTGGTCGGTATTTATTTCGAACGGACGAACGCAGACTTGAATCCGGGGCAGGTGCGCGCAATTGGGAATTCACTTGAGTGCATGCCAGTGAACGAACGCGTCATTTATCGCGTTACGTTTGATGGGGAAGTCGTAGCATCGCTCGAACAGCTTGATCCTGTCTCGCGTGCAAAAATGAGAGAGCCGAAATCAGTCTTTATTTTCCCGGCGAAGCATTTCGTGACGAGCGAGGAAGAACGCATACGTGCCATTGAGGACATCAAGCTCGAACTCGAGGAACAGCTTGCGAAGTTTAAGCGCGAAGAGAAACCGCTTGAGGCTGAACGATTAAAACGCCGCACGCTCCATGACCTTGCGCTCATTCGCGAGCTTGGCTACACGAGCGGCATCGAGAATTACTCACGTCATTTTGATGGTAGAAAGCCCGGGGAACCGCCGTTTACACTGCTCTCCTATTTCCCACACAAAAAAGACAATTCAGCGGACTTCCTCACCGTCATCGATGAGTCCCATGTCACCGTCCCGCAGATAGGCGGCATGTACGCGGGCGATAAATCGCGCAAAGATACGCTTGTCGAATACGGTTTCCGTTTGCCTTCGGCGCGCGACAATCGCCCGCTTCGTTTTGAAGAGTTCGAAGAGCGGATTGAACAGGTGATCTATACGAGCGCGACGCCTGGACCGTATGAGCGCTCACATTCCGAACAAGTGGTTGAGCAGGTCATCCGCCCGACGGGTCTCATCGACCCGGAGCTCACGGTGCGCGCGGTGAGTGAGACGGCAAAATACAAAGGACAGATTACGGATTTTATTAATGAAGCAGAAATCGTGATCAAACGTGGCGGGCGCGCGCTTGCAACGACCCTTACCAAGAAAATGGCGGAAGATCTTTCCGCATTTCTCCGTGAGCGCGGCATGAAGGCCGAATATCTGCACTCAGACGTAAAGACGATAGACCGCATTGATATCCTTACGAATTTCCGAAAGGGTATCTTCGACATTTTGGTTGGTGTGAACCTTTTGCGCGAAGGTCTTGATTTGCCGGAAGTGGAGCTTATCGGAATTCTTGACGCCGATAAAGAGGGGTTCCTCCGTAGCGAGACGTCGCTCATTCAAACTATCGGCCGAGCAGCGAGAAATATTCTCGGCAGAGTTATTTTATATGCGGACACTATGACGGGTTCTCTCGATCGGGCTATAGGTGAGACAAACCGTCGTCGAGCACTCCAGATTGCGTACAACGAAAAGCACGGTATTACTCCGAAAACCATTAAAAAAGAAATTCATGATATTGCAGCATCGATGCGTACTGAACACCAGCGGACGATTGATGAACTTCTCGCGCTCGACACTCTTGCATACAAAGACGATCCAGTTGCATTTATTAAGCGCAAGCACGAAGAAATGGCAGAAGCAGTGGAACAGCTTGACTTCGAAACCGCCGCGCTCATTCGCGACGAACTATACAAACTAGAAGGCAACGGCCCGAAAAAGAAACCCCGCGCCCGTAAAGCTTTAGGAGGGTCATAACTTGGGGGTGAAACCCCCAAGTTACCCCCATAAACCCCTCGCCAACCGATGAAGCATGATGTTCGACGTTACTTGGGGGTTTCACCCCCAAGT
>JAHFMQ010000043.1 GCA_023267775.1 Candidatus Kaiserbacteria bacterium
CGGCGGAAGGGGGGTGTGGGGGGAATTCCGCCGCGCCCGAGCGTTCCGCCGAGCGAAACGAGGCGGTTCATTTCAGATTTCGCTTCTTGGATTTGTGTATCAGATTTGGCAAAATAATTTCAAAAGTTTGCGAGGGCTTTAATTCGGGAGCAAAGCGTGAAGTAACTTATGTCCTGCCAAAGTGGTTGAGTTAGGTAATGATTGAACGCATAACACTGAGATTATTTTGGATAATGATGTTTTTGTGCGCGAGCTCGGCACTGACGCTTATTTGGGCTGGTAACGTAATCCCAGAGAAACTTATTCCGACCTTTTTTATCCTAGGTTTTGCAAACTTCTTAATTTGGGCGCCCATCCTTACCTACAGGTTTTTGGCAAAACTAGAATCGAGATAGTATTGCCACGACAAAGTTCGAACCCTCAAGGACTGCGTTTTTCTAATTGGGATTACTCAATAACAAAAACAGGGGCATCTTCCACCCAGCGGAGCCAGAAAACTAGATACGAACGTATTTTGACCAGAATCCGGGAACGGACTGACTTCGCACGCGCCGAGCGCGTGGTGGCTTTGTACTAAGTACTAATTCGTACGCTCGGATTTCCTTGTACAGACAGAGGGAGTCCAAGTCACGTTCATTATTTCCTTTTTGCGTAGTGAATTGCACCCGTGAGGTCTACTGCGACAACTGATTCTTTACCTACCACCCAAGCGTCGTGACCTGGCGGTATGAAAGCAACATCACCTGTCTTAAGATCATACTGCGTGCCATCATTCATTCTCACACGAAGGATGCCCGATAAGTGGTACTCGGTGTGAGTCGATTGGCAGCTCTCTGTTTTGGCGATAGGCTTCACGCAAGTTGACCATTTCCACCCAGGCTTAAACGTATACTGTCCAAATGTATTGTCCCCAATCTTTACGACTTTGAGGAATCCTTTTGGGAACTTGCGAACCTCATCGGGCTTTCTCATGTTCTTCTTCTGTAGTTTCATATATATCTTTTGAACGTTAAACAATAATGTAAACAACTCTACCGGTAGTATAGTATACAAAATGTATTATTTCCCCATCGCGAGAGAAACGTTTACAAATTTCAAGGTATACGAGTGCACCATGTCGAAGTGAATCAAATTCTTGAATTATGCGGAACCGTTGTTATTTCTTGTTAGAACTTGTTACTCTTAACAGTGATGGTTAAACAAGAAGTCGCCACAGGTACGGTACATAGAATGCCAACGGATTTTCGCAAAGCAATCGAGTCTGATTCTGCTGCGAAGAATCTATGGGCGGATATTACACCACTAGCACGCAATGAATGGATCTGCTGGGTTACGTCTGCTAAGAAAAATGAAACCAGAAACCGCCGTATTATTGTCGGCCTTGATAAAATGCATGAGGGCATGCGCCGACCTTGTTGTTGGGCTGGTTGCCCTCATCGTTAAAATAAATGGACGTGGAAACCTATCCATGGAACGTCCTGATCTCTATCAAATAAGTGTTGCCGTCGTCCAGTCCCAAGAGCTGACAATTATAAAAGATGCGGTATTATTTTAACCAGATTCATTCACATAAGGAGGTATAGGCAATGACCCAAGAAAACAAACCGCCTCAAGATAAGGTCTCGTCAAAGTTCGCCAACGGCCCGCATCCCACTCACGTCACACGTGTCTCGCTTGACACCTCTTCATACGATGAAATATGCGTAAACTGCGACGCAAGAGATGAAGTCCTTGGTGGCTGGGGAGAACTGGCCTTCCCTTGTAAAAAACAGCCTCGATGAAGAAATGGACACTTAGTTCCTTTGAAATTCTCTCTTCCTTAAGAAAGGAGGCGTCCGATGGCATGCTAGGTATTTAGGAACTGGAATTTACTTTTCCTTGTGTATGCGACAAATAACTGTTACACCAAGGAAGCGGACAAAGAACAATGTCCATTTTGGAGGACTAAGTAAAAGTGAAAAGTAAGTTGAGCAAAAGAGAGCCGCCCACAAAATGGGCGGCTTATTTGTAAGATTAGGTGAATTTAAAAAATTTATTTAACCGGTTCGCACGGGCAATTATCTTCAGCTTCACCACATTTCTGACACTGAGCGACACACCTCCCTCCTTTGGAACACTCCCTCCAGTGATTCGGGTCGAATGATTCGAAAACGTGGCCACATTTATTGCATCTCCATCCAGGAGCTGGACCGCCACATCGGCTACAAGAATCGCTCGATATTCTGTTTTGAAAAGATGCGTCTAACATGACCGAATTATACACTAACTCAATACAGATTACACTCGAACTAATAACTTTGATCAGAAATTAAAAACTCCCGCCAACAGTAGCGAGAGTTTTTAACTATTGGATGAGGTTAGTTCCCCGAAATATCTGATTCCGAATGTGATCTGTCGCCCGTACCACCAGGCGCTTGCTCTTGCACTATATAATATGTTCTTACCCACCACCCCACCCCACCCCAAATCGGAAAGTAATTTCCGATTTTTGTCCGTTTGATTGAAAGAGCGAGCGCTTTGGTGCCGAGTGATGCGCCAATTCGCCCAGCAAGCGAACGCATATAAGTTCCAGAAGCACAGACCACCCGTAAACGAAGTATATGAAAATTTCTTTTCCCTACAGTCTGAAAGAGCGACTTCCAGTATGCTTGGATAGCATCAACGCGAAAATCTTCTCCCAATTTTTTCGATAGTTCGTCAGTACGCGGTACACGGTCAAGAAGTTCCATAATTCTTCCTTTAAGTTCTTCCGAGGAAATAGTATGGAGTCCTTCGGTTTGAACACGGTATATATGCTCAACATGCGTTGGAATTTTGATCTCTGAAAGTCTCCCCTCCAGAGCGTAGAGAAAGAGCGGTTTGCCGTTCACCGTCTTCGAGGAAAACGCGGGGTACTCACGCTCATGCGCACCACGTTCTTTAGAGAGAGCTCGTGCAATTGCAGCTCTATCTATGAAAATTTCTGAGTGTGAGAAATCGGGAATGCCGAGCATGTCCCCTGAATCGCTCGCGATATCGATAAGAACTTCAATTTCATATTCCTTATCCAAATTCGTATATGATCGTAGTCTTTTGCATTCATCTCCTAAAAGCACGAGGAGTTTGCCCGACGCCATAGGGTCGAGGCGACCTGCATAGCAAGCCGTCGTGTCGGCGTATACTGGATTTCCTTGTCTCCAGGTTTGAATTGCTGCAAGCGGCGTCTCACCCACTTTCTTATCTAAAACGACATACCGTTTCATTGCTTGCGCAGTATACCCCGTGAGATAGACCGGATCACGCAGGTGAATGCACTACAAATCTCGTATCTCATGGGGTATACCCCGTGAGATATTTCGCACATAATTCGGTTGCGCGCTATCTGAAATGTTATCTCACGGGGTATACACGGCGTTATAAATGTTGAAATAGAGTGTATGATGATGACAATAGATGCATGAATATATTCAAATCATTTACGCTTACGTGGTGGCAGACTGGGTTGCTTAAACTCTGCTTGATTTCACTCGGCATCATTATCGGTGTTTATTTTCAAGAATTCTTTCTTCAATGGATAGTGCTCGTAACAATACTGTTCGTGGTTCCTGCGATTTACATAACAAACGTTTGGTGGAAACAGTAAGCGGTACTCACGTATTCTAATCAATAGCTTGGAAACACTTTAGATGTTGAAGTGACGTTTGGAGGTTTAGCCCGAAATAACTTGGGGGTTTCACCCCCAAGTTATAGTTTTTATTAAGGGCTTGTGGATGATGCTGCTGAAGTCGGTATGACTGGACTTTCAAGATCCATGATCTTAACAGCATCAAATGAAGTTTGATTTCTGATATCCTCCGCCGTCTGAACAATGATGGAGTCATTGATTTTCAGACTATTGAGGGTTGCTGGTATTTCTATAAATGGACCTGAACTCTGTTGCTTTGCGTAGACGATCATTGTTTTATCGGTAATGTGTACTTGATATGTGACCGTATTTCCAAGATGGGTGAGGGATGAAGATTCAACCATAATGATATCGTCGGTAATTCCCTGTATCAAACCAGGAAGATATTTCACTTCAATTCCCGATGGAAGTGAGAACGTCATGGGAACTTGTGACACCGTTCCTCGTTTAAATTGATACATACTAAAACCAATTAAGCAGAGTAGAGTGGCGCCACCGATATAGAATTTTATTGAGTTCTTCATGAATATCGCCGGTCAACCTGAGCTGTTGCAACTATAATTCCAAATTAGCGCACCTCCGCCACCTCCAGGAGGCCACCCTAAAAGCATAGTTCGACAGGTTTTCCCAATTGGAGAACAAGCGCCCGTCGGAGGCGTCCATGCGGGACTAACATTACAGCTAGTTACCCATGCTAAACAACAAGTCGTCATGTTACCTGTAAAACTCGTCAACGTCCACGTTCCACCACAAGATTGTGTATTGCAACTTTGACTGGTCGCTTGAGGATTAACGCAGCTGTCATAATTGCATGTCTGCGTCCGTGTCTGAGTGCCTCCACCGCAAGAAAGGCTGCATGCTGACCATGCAGAGTAGCTGTAATCGCCTTGATTAAACAACAAAACACAAGTTGGTTTATTGGCGATAAACTTCGATTGCTCAAGTAACGTGTTTGTCGGCACGAACACGTCTTGACCACAATTATTTTTAGCGTATTTTCCGAATTCAGCGATATACACCGTCTGTCCAACATTTACTCTATACCCTTGCGCTGCATGTGCCACAAAAGCCCCTCCTATTAAGACTCCGATTATGAACATCGGCATGCTTTTTTTTATGAGAGAAGTAACTAACATATCTACTTCTTTAATCCATCGATCTCCTTCTGAAGACTAATTATTTGTATCTGAAGATCTCCAATATCTTTTTGCTGGCTAACAACCCGTGCTTGGGATGATTGAACTTGTCGATCAAGCTCTTTCACTGCCTCGACGAGCGGAGCTACGAGATTTCCATACTGAACGGATTTCATTCCGCTGTTTTTATCCGTTGCTACTACTTCTGGAAACACTTTCTCCACGTTCTGTGCTATGAAGCCGAGCTGAGGATCCTGATCACCGGTCTTCCAATTAAAAGAAACTCCTAGCAAGTTCCTTATTTTTTCTAATGCGTTTGGAATTGGTTCTATGTTGGTTTTCAAACGACTGTCAGAAGAGTAGTAAAAGGCGGTCGCTGTTATATTTCCTCCGACCGTCAGAGTCCCTCCTATAGTTGCGCCCCCCGCTTGCCAACTGTTACCCGCATTGTCCCAGGACGTTGCCCAGTTCCCATACCCATTAAGGAATCCGATTACGTTTGAATTTGCGTGTATGTACTTTACCCCATTGGGTGATTCGTCATCACGGAGTGTGATGTACGTGTAAGCCCCCCCAGCATTTGATACGCTGAGTCCATTATTAACGATGACAGGATTACTTGTGGTATTCCCAGCTGTCGTAACGGCCTGCAGAGTGGGAGCTCCTGTACTTCCAATCGCGCTCAAACATTTACTCCCGCCACCTGAGGTTGTACAAATATCACCGGCCTTTGTTTGTAGTGCGGGGCCAGTGTTAAGCGGCGCGTAGGCATCGGCTTGTGGCGGGGCTGCGGGTGGCGGAGTCCACGATGCGGCAAAGGTTTGCGCTGCGGCAGAAAACAGAAGAGCTCCTGCGACTAAAGCAATTTGGGAGAGGATACGATGATAGCTCACTTCGCTAGTATAGTCGGCATGACGAGAATGTGAAATAAGCGGATAGTGGATAACATCTGTACTAAATGTGTGTGAAGTAAACCGTGAATCTCGATATTCATCCACGGCTCAACACAGCCACCTGATACCCGAGCAGGGTGCGCATGTACTGCAAGAGATATCCTGAGACCGACCGAGGGAACGACGAGACGAGGTGCAGGT
>JAHFMQ010000044.1 GCA_023267775.1 Candidatus Kaiserbacteria bacterium
TACGCGGGTTGTGGCCGTGCGCTCGGTGGAGCGCACTTTGTCTAGCAAAACACCACGGTAGCCGCCTGCCCAATGCCCCGTCAGCTCTGCTGCGGGGATGGGACAGGCGGCTTGTTTTACTTGAGGATTTTGAAAATATCGTGCGCCGTGACGACGACCATGAGGAGCACCAGAAAAACGAATCCGACTGCATTAATCGAGTTGGCGACGCTCGCTTTTATCGGTCGTCGAATAACACTTTCGATAAGAACGAAGAGAAGGCGGCCGCCATCGAGTGCAGGAATAGGAAGAAGATTGATGAGCGCAAGATTAATAGAAATGATTGCCATGATCGACAGGAGGTTGCCCAAGCCTGACGCCGAGGCACTTCCAACTGCGCCGGCAATGCCAACAGGACCAGCTACCTGTGAAAAATTCGCGGTGAGCGTGAGGACGCTGTAGAAAAAATGTGCGAGCCCTACTGCAGTGAGAGAAATTGCTCCCCAGGTGAGTGATGCTCCGTCGATAATCGCCTCAACGAAAGACATTGGCAATGTGCCGATCGTACCGACCTCAACTCCAAGCGCGTAGCGGAATGGATCAGTATCAACAAGACCCTCTTTTGGTGTTACGGTGATGTACTCTTCGTTCCCATTCCGTTTTACATCAAGTGAAATTGGATTACCTTTACCCAGAGCAACAAACGACGAAAAACTTTTTGGATCAGTTGCGTGCCATTCTCCGAGCGAATCTTTTGCGGAGAGTATAGAGTCCCCTGCAAGGAGTCCTGCGGTAGCGGCGGGACTACCAGGAAGTACGTTTGCGACCATAAGCTCCACATTGCGCGCGTTCATAACCTCATTGTCCGAAAGTGCTCGAGGAGTCCCGGCAATTAGAGCTACTGTAATGAGAACGTAGGCAAATAAAAGATTCATGGCGATACCGGCCAAAAGCACCAGCGCCTGGAAAATGCGAGGTCGTTTCGAAAATGCCCGCGGTCCTGCGCCGTCTCCATCTTCACCATAAATCTTTACGAAACCTCCAAAAGGTAGCCAATTGAGTGTGTAGAGCGTTTCTCCCACGCTTGCAATAGTAAGCGCACGCGGAGGATATCCGAGACCAAATTCATCGACGCGCATGCCTGAGAGTTTCGCGACAATAAAATGCCCGAACTCATGAACTACAATGAGTGCAACGATGACGCAGATGAAAATGAGGATACTCATAAATTCTATACCTACTTATTGAGCAATTTCTGCTTCCTTTTTCTCGAGAATTTTTGCGAGTGTATCGTTACCAGCGTCGATAAGTTTCTGGGCTTCGCTCTTGAGACGCAGGAGTTCGTCTTTCCCCATACCACCCTCTTTTCCTGCGGCATCGAGTGCGTGGAGCGCGTCGGTTCTGTGACCGCGGAGTGTGACTTTGGCCTGCTCGGCTTTATCACCCGCAATCTTTGAGAGCTGAGCACGCCGCTCGCTCGTGAGTTCGGGAAACGAAACGCGGAGTCCTTGTGCGTCTGTCGCTACACCGACACCCAGGTTTGCATCAGTAATTCCTTTTTCAATCGCCTTCACGAGCGTCATGTCCCACGGAATGATGCGGAGTGTGCGCGTATCTTCGACCGAGACAGAACCTAGTTCTCGAAGTGGTGTGCGTGTGCCGTAGGCTTCCGGCTTTACGCCATCAAGCAGTGTTGGCGTCGCACGACCAGTTCGTATTCCCGAGAGTTCGCGCGATAACCACTCTTCCGTTTCCTTAGTATGCGCTTTCAGTTTTGAAAAATCGTATGCCATGCGCAGTTGATTATACCAAATTCTTCGGAGTTACGATTGCAATATGCTCAAGAATCATTCGCACGGGTGCGCTACGGTCATAAAGGTATCCACGCAAAACGGCAATATCCGATAGCAATCCTGCAATCGCTTTACTTCCTCCTTTCCTCATTAACTGATATGCGGTGGTTTCAATACCATTTACAATTTGAAGCGCCTCGTCGCGCCGTTCTCGCCGTTCTTCTTCGTCTTTCCCGCTGGTGAGTTTCTTAATTATGGCACTGCGTTTCTCACGACTTGCTTTAATAAATTCGGTCGCCATTGGCGAAATTGAGTTTTTTTTCTTTTCTTCATCTGAAGTGATGATGCCGACGCGCGAACGGAGCGTGGGTAGGAGTCCACCTAATGTTGGCAGGACAAGAAACAAATACGTGCCGGGAGGCGGTTCTTCAAAAATTTTAAGGAGTGCATTTTGCGCTTCATGATAGACACGAGAAGCACTGACGATAATTACCTTGTATTCACCCTTGAATGCCGCTCCGGCTACAAGATCAACAACTCCACGCGCATCTTCAACTGAAAGTAATCCGTGGCGAAGTACAACGACGTCCGGATTTCCTTTAATTTTCATTTTTAATTCACGTTCTACCCATGATTGCGCAATCTCTATTCCTTGCTCCGCTTCAGCTTCGATGACAAACGCTTGGTGCCGCATGAATTGATTGTATCGCATATTGATATTCATTTTCTGAAAATTGACATTTAAGTATTTCCATGTTTATATGGACTTGGGGATCCAAGTACAAAACAATCAAGAAATTGTCCGGTAGAAAGGAGGAGGTGATGGTGAAAGAAAAGGATCTAGCGTGGTTATTGCTGTTTGGTGTGCTAATGATTGGGGGTTTTCTGTTGAAGTCTAAGGTATTCCCCTCGTCAAACATCTTCCCAACAAAAGAGGAGGTTGAGACCTTGAAGAACCCTCCAAAGCCTTACGCAACGCCGTACGAGCCTCTCGAAGCGTTCACAACGCTAAGCATCGTGTCTTCCGTGGAAAATTCCCCGGCATGGTACGTGATCGTTGAGCGCAAGTCGAATGGGACCAGGATACCCGCCAAAGTCGAACCGTACCGACAAATTGCGATCGGTACCGTGGTTAAGCTATCCCGAATGCATTGGGAAACGACTTCGGCGCAGAGAATGGGTCCTGATTGCAACAATTATCCTTTTATTAATTAGTTTGAGTTTAAAGGCCCCGGCGCTTTCGCCGGGGCCTTTTCTTTTTTACTAGCGGACGGCGAGAATGCCCCGCCCCTTTGGAGCGGGGATGAATCGCCGCCCCGCAATTCCCGCGCCGCGGCTTTGTGCGGCATACGCGGGTTGCGGCCGTGCGCTCGGTGGAGCGCACTTTGTCTAGCAAAACACCACGGTAGCCGCCTGCCCAATGCCCCGTCAGCTCTGCTGCGGGGGATGGGACAGGCGGCTTGTTTTACTGCTTAGCCAAAATACTTTTTTGATAGGTATCCAAATGTTTGAGTGCAATGCCCGTACCACGTGCGACACAATAATAAGGATCGGTGGCGAGTTTTGCCATAACGCCAGTGCGGCGGTACACAAGCTCAGGCATTTGGCGCAACTGCGAAGTGCCGCCCGTAAGTATGATCCCGTTATCGATGATGTCTGCGGCAAGTTCTGGAGGAGTTTCCTGAAGCACTTTGCGAATCGCTTGAGTCATTTCGCGTAGCTCGCGAGCCATTGCTTGTACCATGTCGTTTGTCGAAAGTTCAATCGTGCGTGGCAGTCCGGAGACGAGATCGCGGCCCTTTACCGGCATAGAAAGTTCTTCTTGCATCGACACCGCCGCACCAATTTTTATTTTTAATTCTTCAGCAGTCTTATCACCGATTGCAAGATTGTGTTGTTTCTTCACGTAATCCATAACGGCTCTGTCCAAACGGTCGCCAGCACACTTCACGCTGGTCGAAGCGACGATTCCGCCAAGAGAAATCACCGCGACGTCGATCGTTCCCCCGCCGATGTCAACAACCATGCGCCCCATCGGTTCGTGAATAGGAATACCGGCGCCGATAGCTGCGAGAATCGGCTCTTTCACGACGTAGGCATTTTTTGCGCCGGCTTTCATCGCCGCTTCAATAACCGCACGCTTCTCGGTCGAAGTCACTCCTGCAGGAACTGATATAAGTACCGTCGGTTTAAAAGGATTGCGGCCAAGCGCTTTTTTCATGAAGTAGCGGAGCATGGCTTCGGTTACTCGGTAATTTGCAATGACACCGTCCTTCAACGGGCGGTAAGCGATAATGTCGCCTGGAGTACGACCAATCATCTGTTTCGCGTCAGCGCCAATAGCAAGAATTGCGGTGCCTTCTCGCTTTCCGTGCGTCTTCCCTACAGCCACAACGGATGGCTCATTAATAACCACTCCCTTCTCAGGCACAAACACCAGGACGTTTGTAGTTCCGAGATCTATACCGAGTTTTGGAGAAAAGAAAGACATTGTCCGCATAGTAGCAAATGGTAGGATACTCCGCATGCAGGGAGAAATGAATTTTTCTATCGAGGGTGGGCACAAACTGAAAGGCAGTGTTGAGACCAGTCGTTCTAAAAATGGTGCCGTTGCGCTTCTCGCCGCGTCGCTCCTGAATCGGGGTCGGACCACGCTCGAACACATGCCCAAAATCGAAGAAGTGAATCGTCTTATCGAGGTGTTACGGTCAATCGGAGTATCGGTTGAATGGCGAGGCACGAGTGTTGTCATACAACCGCCACAAAAAATCTCCCTGAAAACGATTGATCGTGCGGCCGCTACGCGAACGCGCAGCATCCTGATGTTCATCGGCCCCCTGCTCCATCTGTTTAAAAGATTTGAACTTCCTCAATCAGGAGGATGCACCCTCGGACTGCGTTCTGCACGACCGCATCTCATGGCACTGGAGAAATTTGGCGTCGATATAGAGGCACGTTCTGATAGTTATGTCGTTTCTCGCGGGAAACTTGTTCCAGCGGATGTTGTTTTGTATGAATCAAGCGATACCGCAACTATCAATGCTCTTTTTGCCGCCGCACGAGTAGATGGCACGAGTACCATCAAATACGCTTCAGCAAATTACCAAGTTCAGGAAGTCTGCGGGTTTTTACGCACACTCGGCGTGAGTGTCGAAGGTATCGGCACAACGACCATCACCGTGCATGGTGTCGTTGATATACAGGAAAATGTTTCCTATAGCATCGCGGAGGACCCGACCGATGCGATGTTTTTTATCGCGGCAGCCGCAGTGACTGGCTCAGCTATCACGATTGTTGGTGCGCCTATAGAGTTTCTCGAAGTTGAATTACTGATACTAGAAAAAATGGGGTTGAAATTTGAATTGTCGAAACCTCGGCTTTCGAATAACGGTATTACGAAACTCGTCGACATCTCCCTCAAGTCTTCGAACATCATCGCATTCCCAGAAAAGATCCATGCGCGCCCTTATCCGGGACTCAACATTGATAATCTCCCCTTCTTCGCCGTCATTGCGACACAGGCAAAAGGCACGACACTCATTCACGACTGGGTGTACGAGAAACGCGCTATTTATTACACCGATCTCGACCGTCTCGGCGCAACTACCGTCCTACACGATCCGCACCGTATTTCAATTGAAGGTCCATCCCGACTGAAACCCGCAGAAGTCATCTGTCCGCCAGCACTTCGTCCCGCAACTATTATTCTTGTCGCGATGCTCGCTGCGAAAGGCCAGTCGGTGTTGCGCAATGTGTATAGCATTAATCGTGGATACGAAGATATCGTCGCTCGCTTGCAAAAGCTTGGTGCTCGCATAGAGGCAACAAGTTAACGGCGAGCATCTGAAACAAAAAATGGGAGTAAGACTTGGCCTAGCGGCCCGGAGCGCTCCCATTTTTTGTTTCAGCTGCAAGCGTTATAATAAGGTTCAATGAAATCAATTCGCGATATTCTTCCGGACATAAAAAAGAAAGCGGCTGAAGCACCGAAAGGAAGAAAGCGTC
>JAHFMQ010000045.1 GCA_023267775.1 Candidatus Kaiserbacteria bacterium
CTTACGGTTCCTCAGGAACTTGTCGGAAGCGACCTTGCGCTCATTAATGCAATGATGCACACGAGCGAAATTACCGCAGACTTCGCTCGCGTAAATGACGATCCTCTCGCAACGGTGCTTGCGCTGAAGCAATATCCGCAGGCAGTGCTTAATCTCGGGAATGCGTTTATCGAAATCGGTAAAATCTATAAATCTGAGGGTATTACCCTGCCGAATGGGACACCGGGTGCCGCTTTTGTAAACATGATACAAAACATCGCTGACGAGCAGGCGGCCAAAAAGCCATGAAATCCAGTGTTTTCAATGCAACGCTCGTCTCGATCCTTACCTTCGTTCTCGTCGCGCCGCAAGCTTTCTTCATCGCGCCGCAAAAAGTGTATGCACAAGATGCAGGACTCGCGCAAGAGGCACTGGGAAAACAAATTGTCGATTCGGCGCTCGCGTCGGGAGAGAAGGGCGGATATGTGGCTACTTCCCCTTGTGTGGCGTCTCTGGCGGCCATAACAGCTGCTGTAGGGATAGACATTGCCGGAGGACTGAAGGTGTTAGGTTTTGGTAACGGTCAGAGCGGTAGTACCGCGGACATTCCAAAATCAGCGAGCGCCTGCCTCATGTCTACCATGGCACTTATTCAGCAAAGCATTACTTCTACTGCCACCATTGCTGCTGCCGCCGCAGAAAAAGCCCTAGTGTTTAAAGCATTCGTTCTTGATCCGCTCGCGTTTGTCGTATCAGGGAGATTATTGAAAGCCATCACCAAAGGTACGATTGAGTTTGTGATCGGCAAACTAAACGGCACCGGTCTTCCGCAATTCGTGGCTGACATACAAAAATCCATGCAGACTGTTTCAGACGCACACGCACTTGCGTACTTTAATCAATACATACAAAGTTCAAGATCGCCATGGAATACCGCAATCATATCGCAGTTATCAAAAGAATATCTGAATAAGACAAGTCTTCTCGGCTTCTGGGCTCAAAATATGGACACGCTCCGTCGAACCTCCCCAAATCCTTACGGTTTCCTAAGCGGTGTTTGGCTGCCCGGCGATACCGCTACTTGGTTCGCGCTTGTCACACAAACTCAAAACAATCCGTATTCTGTGTATGCGACTGCGCGAAGTCAGCTTGGGACTATTCTTGGTCCTGGAGCGGGAGGTGCAACAGGGGTGAAGGCACAGGACATCAGTAATGGTCAGGGATTCGTCTCTTGGTGTGGTGATAGCACAGATTATCTCGGTGCACTTACAACAGGTACCGTTTCAGGAGCAGCAGCAGCCAATGTTGATGCGGCTGGAGCCGCTGCGTATGACACGGCATATAATAAAGCCGTCAATGACCCAGATCCAAATGTACAAGCACAAGCGACACAGCTCGCTCTTAATGCTCAAACAGCTGCAAAAGCCGCTGCATTTGCGCAAGCAAAAGCCGCGAATACCGGAAATACGTTTCTTGGTGTAAGCCCTGGAGATCCTTGTACCCTCGCGGACGGAACGACTGGCACCATTAAAACGCCAGGTTCGGTCATAGCAGCAAGCCTCAACAAAGTGCTTGGCGGTCAGCAGGACCAGGTTGTTCGTATGGGTAACGTTGGCGGTCAGATTAATAGCATTCTCTCCAACATTGCGATTGTGTTGAAGACGGTGCAATTTGGATCGCAAATTCTCGGCGGTCCGGGTTCAGAAGGAATCTTAGGAGGACTCTTTGGTGGTACGCAAAGTTCGGTTCGCACCACATCTGCGCTCCAAGCGTATGCAAATTCGCCGGGCAATTTAGGAGTCACTGAGTCTACTGTATTAACAAATCAAGCTACACTTCAATCCTCCGTGTCGGACCTGCTCAATCGCACCGCACAATACGAAAAGGCGATAAACACGATCGGAGCAGCAACAAACTCTGCATCAACGAGCGTCACTTCACTTCTTGCGTACTGCACCACTCAACAACAAGTCGCATCAAGCACTCTTCAAACGGGCAATCCGATAGATCTTGCAAATCTCGCGACTTTCACAGCTGCGAGTACGGCTCAAATAAGTGCTGCACAGACTGCTTTCAAATCAATCATGCCGGTCATCATCGGAGTTAGCACGGCATCCACAACCATTGCAAACGTTCGAGCGCTGGTGCAAAAAGTGCAAGCCAAGGCAACTTCCACTGATCCCGCAACCGTTGCTGCCTACGTCACTGACGTGCAGTCTCTTGAGACGACACCGCCCTCGCTCAGCGATATAGGCGCGCTTCAAAGTGCCTCGATGGCTACAGGAGCAGTCGTGGCAACACCTCCCGGTTCTCTAAATGTCACAGGAGGATCTCTTGTCGACCGTCTCAATTTAATAAGTTCAAATGCAACTACGCTCCAGTCTGTTTGCGCCGTCCCAACGCCAGTACCGCCGACTCCGACTCCGACCGCAGTCCCAACACCTTGATATGACGCGTTTCTCCCTATACACTCTTTTCACCTCGGTACTCGTCATAAGTGCCGTTAACTTGTTCGCTCCCGTCGCGCACGCCGCTCTTACCTGTCCTGCAGGCTGTTCGGAGCAAATAATCGACGGAGTTACAGCTTGCGTCGATAGCGCCAATGGGTTTTGCGACACGCCGGGAGTAGGAACCGCCACACAGGTCCAAGCTCAAGCGGCAGCCGCTGGTACCAGAGCAGCATCGCTAAATGAAGCAGCTGCGAAGCAGCCGACCGATCCAAAATTCGGTGCGTTAATCGATAGTGCACTGGCGTCAATCATGAACTGGATCATGATGATGTTCGCGTGGCTTCTCGGCATCGCGATGGTGACTCTCGACAATTCGGTCTATTACACCGTCGTGAAAATGGGGGCCTATGTACATAACCTCAGTGCCATTGGTGTTGCATGGCAAATTTTGCGGGATGTCGGAAATATCGCCCTTATATTCGGATTCCTTGCCGTTGGTATCACAACTATTTTAGACGTGGATTGGTACGGCGGCGGGACGAAGTTTCTCCCGGGGCTCATCATCGCCGCCGTGTTCCTCAATTTTTCGCTCTTTATGACGGAAGCCGTCATTGATGCAGGGAATTTGTTTGCCACGCAGTTCTACACGCAAATTAATGGGGGCACTCCTGCCGGAGCTGGATATACCGCACAGGCGAACGGAACCGTCACTGGCACGGTAATATCCAATGTGGGAGGTGCGGCCTCGGCCGTAAAGAATGAGGCTATTTCAAGCAAGTTAATGCATGCGCTCAAACTTCAGAAAATTTATGGAGATGTTTTAAAAAAGAAAGATCTTCTCTCCGGGACAAATATCATTTTTATTGGACTGATGGGAACAGGTCTTTTTATAGTCGCATCGTTTGTCATGTTCTCGCTCGCGTTCATACTTATTGCTCGCTTCATCGCTCTTATTTTCCTTATCATTCTTGCACCAGTCGGTTTTGCCGGTCTGGCGATACCGATGCTCAAAAAACAAGCCCAAAAATGGTGGGATACGCTTTTTGAACAGACCATTACCGCGCCGATCCTCCTCCTCCTCCTTTACATAGCGCTTCGCGTCATTACTGATGCGCAATTTTTAAATTTTTCAGGAGCAACGCCCGATTATCTGGGATTTATCCCAACCGAAGATAATAAAAGTTATCAATTACCGAATCTTGCGAGTGCGATTCTTACCTTCGCTATAGCGATGGGTCTTCTTCTTGCGGTTACGCTTTCCGCGAAAAAACTAAGCGCCTTCGGTTCGAGTTGGGCGACGAGCACTGCCGGCAAACTCTCCTTCGGTGCAGCCGCATGGGGTGCTCGTAGTACGGTTGGGTGGGGATTGCAGCGCTTTTCTGAGAGTAATGCCATGAGACGTTTCTCACGCGTACCAATTGCTGGCAGGGCCGTTTCTGGAGCATTGAGCGCAGCAGCGAAAGGTAGTTTTGATGTTCGTGGCACAAGCGCACTGAGGAATTTCCCTGGCGGAGCTATTGATGCTGGAGCTGCACAGAAAGGAGGTTTCCGTCAATGGGAAGAAGATAAGGTGAAGGCGAGACAAAAATACGCAAAAGACCTTGAGCAAACAGATAAAGAAAAAAAAGAGGAGAAACTCGCAAAAAATCGCCTTGAAAATGCGCAGGCAGCGGATAAAGCGTACAGTACTACAGACACTCGAAATGAATTGGAGGAAGCCAAAAAAGCTTTGAATAATCTCAAAACGAAGCCCCAAACAACGTATGCAGAGCGTCTCACGTGGGGTCCAGGTAAGTGGTTCAAAAGAAATGAGAAAGCTGCGAAAAAAATTCTTAAAGAGGCGAAGGAGAGTGAGGATGAAAAAGCACTCGCAGCAATAAAAAAGGCTATAAGTAAGGGAACGGAGGAAGAAGAAAAGCCAAAAAAAGAGGAGAAAGAAGGTCAAAAGGAAGAGAAGTCTGAGGAAAAGAAATAATTAAGGAAACTTATGGACAAAGACCAATCAGAACCAACATTAGATGAAAGTGTGAAGGAGGTGATGCAGACTTTGCCACCAGTTATACGCAATTATCTTTCACAAGGGAAGTACACTGATGTAGCAAAAAATCTGGCGAGCAAATACGGTCTTCGAATTGATCAGGCCGGAATTCTTGAACGGGAAATTATGCTCCTTCTTATGGGAATCGAAAATCCTATTGAATTTACACAGTCACTTGCTCAAGAAGCAAAACTCGATCAAAAAACAATTGATGGGATTACGGAAGATATAAATACTCAGATATTCGCGCCATTGAGGCAAGAAGAGGGGAGAATGAACAAAGTGTCACCTACGATACCTCCAGCGCCTCCACAAAGAGCTGTGCCACCCCGGCCGATAAACGCAGGAGTGCCGAGCTATGCTCCACCTCTCCAGTCTCCGATGTATGCGCGACCAATCAATAAAATTCCTCCGGCAGAATCTGCACCAGTATTTCAACCAAAGAAAGTACCCGCTCCATGGGGAAGTTTCAATAAACCAGCGCAGGAGCCGCAAAAAAATGTTTCCAACACGCCACTGCGGGCGGCTATTGCATCAGCTCAGCAGCCGATGAGCAGCAGAATGCTCGAAGACCATGAAGAGCCGCACATTGAGTTTAGTGAAAAACCAAGTGCTCCTGTTCCAGTACAACGAGCTTCAACACCTCCCATCACCGCCATGCCGCAAAGAAGTGCTACACCTCCAGCCATGACTATGCAGTCACAGAGAAGCGTTCCCCCACCTCAAAATCTTCCTGGAGTTATGCCGTCGGGCGTTATTCCGCCAGGTGGCCGACCAACATTTACAGTGGCTCCCAAAGTCGTTCCATCAGCGCCACCTCCGCGACCGGTGGTCTCCGTACCCCCGACACCATCTGTCCCCACCCCTTCCGCACCGAAATCATATTCAACCGATCCCTATCGCGAACCCGTCGACGAATAATTCACCCAGCCCCTCCCGCAGTTCTAATGCAGATTACTTGGGGGTGAAACCCCCAAGTAATCTGCTACAATTGCGCAGTATGGCGAATAGAAAAATACCCTTCGCGGTTGGTGAGCACTACCATGTTTACAATAGAGGTGTCGACAAAAGAACTATTTTTTCTGACAGACAAGATACGGAAAGATTTCTGCAAAGTATGGTCGAATTCAATACATCCGACCCTATTGGAAGTCTCTATGAGAACTCTT
>JAHFMQ010000010.1 GCA_023267775.1 Candidatus Kaiserbacteria bacterium
CAGTAGAGGCACTCATGTTGAAATACAATTTCGCTGATTTTGCTGCTGAGCATGCTGTTGCTTTATGTCTCAACAAGGAGGATCTCTACGCGGTCTTACCGAGACTTGCTAGTGAGGCTGCTATAAGAGAAGGACTTTCTAATGCGGCAAGGGTGTTTTTGAATCGAGAGTTTGCGTTTGACGGTAAAGGAGCTCTGCGTACAGCATCTTTTATTCATTCGTTGGTTGAGATGGAATAGAGGAAACTTCTGATACGATTATTGGGTTGCAACTGTCCATGGAGCACGTACGTATTATTCCGCGACTCGATATCAAAGGGCCGAATGTGGTCAAAGGTGTGCACGCGGAAGGTCTCCATATCGTAGGGTCTCCAAAAGAGATGGCACAGGCGTATTACAAGGGTGGCGCGGACGAACTGCTCTATCTTGATATCGTTGCTAGTCTCTATCAACGTTCTTTTGATTTTGATTTGCTTTCGAGTGTTGCCGACTCAGTATTTATACCGCTCACCGTTGGCGGCGGCATCCGCTCCATTAACGATATTACGAATGCCCTTCATGCGGGGGCTGATAAAGTTGCAATTAACACGTATGGCGTTGCGCATCCTGAATTTTTAGCTGAAGCGGTAAAGAAATTCGGTGCACAATGTATCGTCGTATTTATTGAGGCAAAGAGAACTGCTACAGGTACATGGGAAGTTTATACCGATGGTGGTCGCGAAAAAACGGGAGTCGATGTTCTTGAGTGGGTAAAGAAGATATCCGACATCGGTGTGGGGGAAATACTAATCAGTTCAATTGATCAAGATGGCACTCGCAAAGGATATGACCATGCGCTCACCAAGGCAGTGATAGATATTTCCTCCGTTCCAGTTATTGCCCATGGAGGCGCCGGAACTAAAGAATCAGTATTGAAAGTTATACAAGAGTGTGGCGTATTCGCAGTCTCGTGCGCAACAGTTTTCCACTATCAGGACTTTTCCATACAAGATCTGAAGACTTTCTTGCAAGAGCATGCCATCTCCGTACGATTATGAATATAGTTGATGTCGCCATTATTGATTATGGAGTTGGTAATTTGCACAGCGTGTTGAACGCGTGTAAACAATTTACTCAAAATGTCGTAATCACGGAAGATCCACTCGTCATACAATCGGCGCGTTCTATCATTTTGCCAGGCGTCGGATCGTTTGGGGCCGGCGTTGAAGGTCTTGCTGTTCGTGGTCTCACGCAAACGGTGATTGATTTCGCCAAGAGCGGTAAGCCGGTACTCGGTATCTGCCTCGGAGCCCAATTGTTACTTTCCAAGGGTTTCGAGTTTGGCGAATGGGACGGTCTCGGTCTTATCCCCGGGAAAGTGGTGCGTTTTCCAGAGGGCAAGACGCCGCGGTTGCCGCACATTGGCTGGAACGCTCTTTATGGATTTAGCATGCAAGACGGGTCTTTACTGGCTAGTATCGAGGAGGGGGCTGACGTATACTTCGTACATTCGTATACTCTCGTACCAGATGACAAGGCGAATATCGTGGCTACCGCGCGATATGGAGATGTCGAATTTGCCGCGGTGATACGGAAAGGTGCTATATGGGGGTGCCAATTTCACCCAGAGAAAAGTTCCAATGTCGGCATACACATTATTAAAAATTTTATAAATCTCAGCACCGCATGAGCACCGATGACTTACGCTACGGCTTACCAGAGAAAATGGAATATTGCAAAAAATGCGTTATTCCAAATACGAAGCCGATGTCGATGAACGAGTATAAGCATACCCCGGAGACAAAACATAAATTCATTCAGTTCGACAAGGAAGGCATTTGCTCCGCGTGCCGTTTTAACGAAGCGCGGGACGACGGTACTATCGATTGGGACAAACGAGAAGCGGAACTGAGAGTACTTCTCGACAAATACCGCTCGAAGGACGGTTCATATGACGTTCTGGTACCAGGAAGCGGCGGTAAAGACAGCGTATATGCATCGCATATTCTGAAGTACAAGTACGGGATGCATCCGCTTACGGTCACATGGGCGCCGCACCTCTATACGGATATCGGTTGGAAAAATTTTCAAAACTGGTTGCACATCGGCGGTCTTGATAATTATCTTTTTACACCAAACGGTAAAATTCACCGCTTGCTCACTCGTAACGCGTTCCTTAATTTACTCCACCCATTCCAGCCGTTCATTTTGGGACAGAAAACTTTTGCGCCTAAAATGGCTGCGCGCTTTAATATCCCACTTATTTTCTGGGGAGAAAATCCTGGCGAATTCGGTGCGGACATGTCTATTCATCAGAAGAAATTTAATTCAGATGAAAATGAAGGTCATCGACTTGATTTCGTTGATCCCAGTGTCAATTTGGACGATCTCTATCTCGGCGGGAAAAAAGTTTCCGACTATCTGAAGGAGGGTGTGACGTATGGCGATCTCGCGCCGTATTTTCCACTTGATGGTAAAGCTATCGCACAGAAAAATATCGAATTCCATTTCCTCGGCTACTATTTGAAATGGATTCCCCAGGAGTGCTACTATTACTCGGTCAAACATACGGGTTTTGAAGCAAATCCGGTCCGCACCGAAGGTACCTATTCAAAATATAATAGTATCGATGATAAGACCGATGCCTACTGCTACTACACGACCTATATCAAATTCGGGTTCGGTCGCGCAATTGCTGATGCTGCACAAGAAATCCGCAATCACCATATTACGCGAGAGGAAGGCGTCGCCCTCGCAAAGCGATTCGATGGAGAATTCCCGACACGTTACTTCAAGGAATTTCTAGACTACATTGGGGTGACCGAAGAAGAGTTCCATAAGACTATTGATGCGTTTCGTGATCCGCATTTGTGGGAGAAGAAGGATGGATCATGGAAGATGCGTTTTCCGATCAGCTAGAGTTTACAGAAATACAGTTACATGGTAATGTTTTTTCAGCAAAATTCATGTACCGAACATTGAAATTATAAGAGAGGAAAGTATGTACAACAACAAAAAAATCCTTTGCATCATTCCCGCGCGTGGGGGTTCCAAGCGCCTGCCCGGCAAAAATATTAAATTGCTCAAGGGCAAGCCGCTCATCGCCTATAGCATCGCTGCGGCAAAAGGTTCTAAGTACCTTGATCGGGTAATCGTATCGACCGATGACGAAGCGATTGCGTCAGTTGCAAAAGAGTACGGTGCCGAAGTCCCGTTCATGCGTCCGAGCGAACTTGCAACCGATACGGCTACGACACTCTCGGTATTACAGCACGCGGTCAGGTTCTTCGAAGAAAAAGGAGAGAAGTTCGAGTGCATTGTGCTTATACAGCCGACCGTACCGGGAATTATGACATCCGACATTGATACGGCAATCGAAACACTTTTCACCACAAAAGCGAATTCTTGCATCTCGATGTGCGAAATAACGGATCGGCCAGAATGGATGTACAGCCTGAGCGAGGAAGGACATATCGCCCCGTACGTGGAAGCGGCGTACCACAGCCAGAATATTCGCAGCCAAGATCTGCCAAAACTATACCGAATTAACGGAGCAGTGTACGTAACGCCCCGCAATGTGCTTATGGAAGAGGGTAAAATTATCGATAAGCATAACTGCGCCGGCGTGCTCATGCCACGAGAGCGTTCGACAGATATTGATACGCTTTCAGACTTTGTTATTGCTGAAATGCTGATGCAGCAATCCCAGTAAGAGTATTTTGATTGTTATCAATTCTGAACGCGGCCTGCCATGGTGCAGGCCGTTTCTTTGTATGCAATCTGAATTTTAAAGTAACAAAATGAGGCCAGTAAGTATCCCTAGGAATACGAATATTTTTAATATAAATTTACCTTCTTTAAAATAAAATCTTCCGGATAGGATTGAAAAAAGAACTGCAAATGCACGCAATGCCGCAGTAATGACGGAGGCTGGAGCAAACATATATGCGAACGATCCTACAGATGATACTGGACCGCTCGCCATTGCTTGAATTAAGAACGGGCGTTTCGTTAAGAAGGATAGAGGGTTCTCGCGTCCGATACGTACCGCAAGAACAAAGAAATAGAGCAGTAAAATAAGCTGCACGATCATTTGTTCAGATTCGACGGAATTAAAATGAGTGATGTCATATTTATATAAGGAAATCGTAGCCACCGCGTTCACGGCGGTAACAAGGATCAGCATAAGCCCTTTTGTCTGAAAGTTTTCATAGGCGAGCAGTAGCAAAATAGTGACCGAAATCAGTGCAACGCCGAATATTTGTATGGGAGTGACGGTATAGCCAAGAAGAATATCTACGATGAGCAGGAGAGGAACCGTCAGCGTCTTGATGGGACCAAAGTCGCCGCGATCAGCTTTAATGACCGCAAGCACTCCCACATGTGCCTGGAGAATTTCCAAGAAAACGCGCGGAATGAAAGTCGGTAAAGACGCCGGAGAAAAGAGGAACGTGTGTCGCCAGACGGCAATAAAAATAAGAATGGCGGTCCCAAACAGGAGATTCAGAAAACCAAACGTGTAATAGCTGGCGACGCCGTCGTTCACTTTCTTTTTCCCTATGGAATCGGACAGTTCACTAAAGGCGCTACTTACAAAGGCTATAGCTATTCCTAACATGTAGTCATTCTAACAGAGGGGATGAAGGAATTGACAAAGTGGATATGATTGTGCTATAAGTTTCAGCAGAAAAGGGTGGCGTTGCTGCTCCAATGATCTTTAGAACTCACAAGGGAGGGACACATGGCAAATGTCGATTTTTTTGAACTTCTCAATCGGATTGAGCAATTGCGTCGAGGGGGAGATTACAACGGGATGGAAATCGCATGTGCAGAACTCGAAACATTGGCACCGCCGCCACAACTTGGTGCTCGGGTGACCTATGAGAAAGCGATGGCGGCAAAAGAGCAAGGGAAGTTCACCGAAGCTCTTCACTGGTCGCATCTTTCGGCTAGTCAGGCTCAGGTGGGCGGCGACCATATCGGTGCTTGGTATGCTGACGCGATACTTGGTGCCGAGATTCTGCCAAAACTCGGGGAAACACCTGCAGCAATCATAGCGCTTCGACAAGCGTTGGTCGCAACCGCCGTTTTCGCCAAGGATGTTACCGCGGCGGATCGAGGACGCTTCGACAACTTAGTGATGAACCTCAACCTATGGTTCATCGATCTGGGTATTTCCGATCAGGTAATCACGGTTGCCGATGTCGAACTCTGTCTCAAGGCTCTTCGCGAGAATCCGGTCTATCAGAAGAAGCGCGCAGGCGATCCAACGCTCTTCCAGGCTATTCTTGACAAAGCCGCAAAGTACATCGACCGGAACCAGAAATAAGGAGTCATGTCTGCTAGTATTCTTGTGCGTTCCACAGCGCCTCGCCCTACATGGGACGAGGCGCTTTCTTTTAATTGCTACCATTCATGGCTCAATAGTTCCACAAGCGTTGCTGCGACTTTTGACTTATATAGAGAGTTATCATTTACTGTAGGTATGCAAGATAAGAAGTCTCTCCAGATAGGTTCACGTACCGTTGGCGCTGGTCATCGGGTTTTTATTGTTGCCGAAGCAGGAGTTAATCATAACAAGAGCGTTGAACTTGCGAAAAAGTTAGTCGACATAGCAAAAGTCGCAGGTGTGGATGCGGTGAAGTTTCAGACATGGAGTGTCGACGATCTCTACGTAGCGGACGAAGTTTCAGGAGGTACGTATCGGGAAAAATCTCGAGGGCGTTGTCTCTCATACGATGATTTTTTTGAAATAAAAAAGTATTGCGATGAAGTGGGCATACTTTTTCTTTCGACACCGGATGAAGAGAAAAGCGCTGATTTTCTTGATGAACTTGGCGTTCCCGCATTCAAAATCGGTTCAGGTGAACTCACCAATCTTCCGCTTCTAACGCATATTGCTAAGAAAGATAAACCCGTTATTCTTTCAACCGGTATGGGAGATGAGAAACTTATACGTAGAGCCGTAGAGGCCATTACGCCCTACAATCGCGACCTCATTCTTCTTTATTGCGTTTCAAGTTATCCAGCGTCGCCATCAGAAATTTCGATGCCCTTACTTTCGAAATTGCGCGATACGTATCGATGCGTAGCTGGATTTTCTGATCATACTTTGGGGAATACCGCTGCCGTGCTTGCAGTCGCCCATGGAGCCTCTCTCATTGAAAAACATTTCACATTTGATAAGACGGCGGTTGGTCCGGATCACGCCATGTCACTTGATCCCGAGGAATTGGCATCATTCGTTCGCGACATTCGTATCGCAGAAGAAATGGAAATTTTGAAGAAACGTAAGTTAAGTAAAGCGGAACTCGCGACTAAAAGATTTGCGTGGAAAAGCGCCATTGCGTCTCGCAACATTCTCGCGGGTGAGAAACTCAGTCTTGAGAACGTTGTGTTCAAACGCCCCGGCACGGGTATTACTGTCGATCAGTGGGACGCTATTAAGGGAAAAAAAGTGAAACGATCTATAGAAGCGGGGCAATTTCTGAAAAAAAGTGATATTGCATGATGTCAATCCTGAACCGCCTCAAGAAAGGAAATAATTTCCGTAGCAACAAACGCATAACCTCAGAGATCCACGAGACGCCTGAATTTAAAAAAAGGCTTGCATTTCTGGTACGTTCAGAAAAATGGCCGAAGGAAAAGCTCGACGCGTATCAACTCAAAGAATTAAAACGCGTTATTTCATTCGCGTATACACATATTCCATATTACCGCGATCTTTTCAAAAAACTTCACCTGACGCCCCAAAGCATTACACATCTTTCGGACCTGCAGAAGTTCCCAACACTTACCCGCGAAACGATTCAGCAAAATTATGATCGACTCTTACCGGAAGGAGTAAATCCAAAAAAACTTTTATACAGGACGACGGGAGGCAGTACGGGGAATCCTCTCGTGATTTTTTCCGATACGGACTTCGTATCGCGCGATCGCGCAAATACGCTTTATTATCTCAAGGTGGCCGGCTATGACCCGTACCACTACAAGAGTGTTCGACTTTACGGTGATCGGATTCCGGAAAAATTGATAAGAAAGAATGTGTTCTGGTATGAGGCTAAGGACGGGAAACAGCTCGTACTCTCGTGCTATCACCTTACGAAAGAAACGGTAGGAACATATGTTGCAAAATTGAACGCGTTTAGCCCGGCATACATTCACGCGCGTCCTTCAGCCATATATACACTCGCGCGACAGATGAAAGACCAGCAACTCGTGCCGCATATAAAAATCGGTGCCATATTTTGCGATGGAGAAATTCTCTACAATACTCAACGGATGCTCATTGAAAAGGTTTTCGCTGCTCGTGTGTACAACGTGTACGGACACACCGAAGGCGCGGCAGTCGGCATTAGCTGTCCGCATTCACGATTACTCCATTTTTTACCTCAAGTTGGAGTTCTTGAGTTACTTGATCGAAACGGCAAGCCAGTGACGCGAGATGGATCTCGTGGAGAAATGGTCGTAACCGGATTCAATAATAATATTTTCCCGCTCATACGCTATAAGACTCAAGACATGGGAATCGCAACGAACAAACATTGTTCATGCGGGCGTGCGTATCGCATGCTGAGTAAAGTGGAAGGGCGTGTACAAGACTATGTTGTAAATAAAGAAGGGTCTCTCGTGCCGCTTGCTCCGGCCATTTTTAATTACAACGATATGGACTGGACTGGGGTCGATCAGTTCAAAATTGTTCAGAAGATTCCGGGGAAACTGATATTCCGGGTGGTCCTGAATAAAGCCTCCGCGCCTGGCCGGCAAAATATCAAACAAAGACTTGTAGATAAATTTTCCAAGATTTTCGGTCCATCATTCTCAATAGAGGTCATGTGTACTGATGCCATAGCTTATACTGCTGTTGGTAAGCATCGCTACCTTGATCAAAAGCTAAAGGTTAACTGATATACAGACAGCTATGGACACAAACAACAACAAACTTTGGGAGACAGTGCATGCCTCTCGACAGTGGGGAAAATATCCTCCCGAGGACGTTATTCGTTTCATCATGAATCGGTACAGTTCTTTGCCCGCAAATGAGCGTGAAGATGTTAAGGTGCTCGACATTGGATGCGGGCAGGGCGCTGTGAGTTGGTTTTTGGCGCGTGAGGGTTTCTCGGTAACTGGAGTAGACGTGTCACCATCAGCAATTGAGAAAGCACGTCAGTATCTGGAACAAGACGGCCTCAAGGCGGAACTTCAAGTTGCCGATATGAAGGCTCTTACTTTGCCGAAAGAAGGTTTCGACTGCATCCTTGACATAGAAAGTGTTTACACACACACAATCGCCGATATAAAAAATATATACGGAGACCTGTTCACGTTACTGAAATCGGGAGGCTCTCTGTTCACTATGGCATTTAGTACCGATTGCTCGAACTTTGGCACTGGCACCAAGATTGAAGAGCGGACGTATACGGATATTCCTTCGGGATCACCCGGTACCGGTATGGTCCATTATTTTGAACGAGGAGAACTCGAGACTATTTTGAAAGGCATCGGCTATGCGGAAATTGAGGTAAATCAAAAGACGGTTACGCGCAATAACGGCCGCGACATTATCAGTCAGTGGATGGTCTATGGCAGTAAAAAATAGAATAAAGAAATATAAGGTCGCCTACGTTACCGGTACGCGGGCTGAATTCGGTTACATGGAGCACGTTCTCAAAGAAATTAATGCCTCTCATGAGATGGAGGTACTGGTGATAGCGACCGGTATGCATACGGCCAAGGGCTTTGGCGAGACCATTCGAGACGTTGAAGCAAGCGGCTTACGGGCTATACCCATAGAGGATGGTAATGAGGGCAAAACACTCTCACATATGGCAAGTTCAGTCGGCTCAAATATCAGCCAACTAAGTTCCATTTTTGAAACGGAGAAACCAGACGTATTGATAGCCGAAGGGGACCGCGGCGAACAGCTTGCCGCTGCGATAGCTGCCGCATATCTCAATATTCCGATTATTCATCGCGCCGGAGGAAATATAAGCGGTAGCATAGATAACAAGATCCGATGGCTGCTGTCGACCCTTGCCGACTACCATTTCCCGAGCAATAAAGTTCTGGGAAAGAACCTTGAGAAACGAGGCATTCCTAGGGAGAGGATATATAACATAGGAGGCATGGTACCTGACGCCATCGCCCGGAAAGAATTTCTCACGGCTGAAGAATGTCAAAAAAAGTACGGTCTTGGAGAAGGTCCGCTTATGTTGCTGGTTTACCATCCCAATACAGAGGAACATGAGCAGGCGCAGAAGCAAATTAATGAAATCTTAAAAGCACTTTCCGAACTTCGCTATCAAACCATCGCTCTAGGGTCAAGTTCTGATGCCGGAGGAGCGGTGATAAACACACAACTTGAGACATACGCGAAACAAAACTCATTTCTACATTTTTATAAAAGCATTCCCCGATTTGATTATCTAGGAATTCTCAACTGTATCGATGTACTTGTTGGTAATACAAGTTCCGGTTTCTCCGAGCTGCCATCGTTTAAAAGACCTTACGTGTTGATCGGTTCACGCCAGACTAATCGTTTTGGCGAGACACGACATATCATCCAAGTTCCCCCAGAGGGTTCCAAGATCGTTACTGCTATTCAGCGTGCTCTTACGGACAAGAAATTTAGGAGTCGTTTAAAGAGCCTTAAAAACCCCTATGGCAACGGAGATTTTTATAAGAAATTTCCTGCGCTAGTGCTCGACATCTTGCACAAGAAAAACTAATCTCCATGAAGACTACGTTTGACATAATTACGAATACTTCTCGCTGGCGGCGCATATTGGAGACGACATTTAGCGCAATGCAAGATATCTATTTTGGTCCAGAACTCCTGGAAATTTACGCAAAACAATACAATGCTCGTTCCGAAGCCGTTTTCTATGAAGATGATTCAGTTACAGTCTTCTATCCTTACCTTGTCCGCGATATCAAAAAAATACCGCTTTTTTCTAAATTACCGGGTGATCTATTTGACATCACAACGCCGTATGGCTACGGTGGACCTCTTGTCGCCGTTAAACAACCAGAACAATTGACGGGAAGCATCGATGCCTTTCGCAGTCAGTTTGAACAGTATGCTGAACAACAGCATTTCGTGACGGAATTCGTGCGTTTCAATCCCATCATTGAAAATCATCGGTACTTTGAAACCATGCTTGAGGTCATACAGCTTAGCCCTGTCGCCATTGCCGATCTTACTTTGCCACCAGAAGCATTATTTGCGCATTTCAACACTGATAAGCAACGAGGTATTCGTAAGGCGGAACAAGCGGGCGTGCGGGTTGAATTCGCCCATACCATTACCGTACCACTTATTCAAGAATTTCTTCAGATTTATCTAGAAACCATGGATAAAAATACGGCTGAAGAGAAATATTATTTTAATGAGACTCAAATACGCGAACTTTGTATCGCACTTGGCCTAAAACTTTTTTTAGCGAGAGCATTGCTTGGGGATGTGTGCATCGCCAGTTATCTTGTCTTTCAAAGTGGAGGGTATCTCACCAACTATCTTTCAGGTAATCTGCGGGCGTACCATCAATTCTATTCGAAAAATAAAATTATCTGGGAATTGGAAAAATATGGCCATACGCAAGGTTATCGATTTTATAATCTAGGAGGAGGTAGACCAACGCAACTGTCGTTTAAAGCTGGATTCTCGACTGAACTAAAATCGTTTTACATCGGAAAAAAAGTCTATAAAAAAGACGTGTATGACACATTAGTCAATATGGCCGCTCTTAATGATGATGAAAAAAAATTCTTTCCCGCGTATCGTCATACAAGGATATATCCAGAGCTTATATAGAACATAACTGCAATCCCTTTCCTATGTAACTTTTATACCGTATGGTATGTTCTAATCTGCATTGAATCTAAAGGCCATATTTTGTGAAAAAGACTATCCCCATAACGCGCCCCACACTTGAGCCGTACGCGAAGTACGACGCGATGTTCCGCCGCATTATCGAAAGCGGCATGCTGACCAACAGCTCATTGGTTAAAGAATTCGAGCGACAGACCGCAGAGTATTTGGGCGTGAAGCATTGCGTTGCCGTCTCCACTTGCACAGCCGGACTTATGTTGGTTTTAAAGGGATTGGGATTAAAAGGCGAAGTTATTATTCCAAGCTTTACGTTTACGGCCACAGGACATCCGGTCATGTGGAATGGGCTCACTCCAGTGTTTGCAGATATTAAACCCGATACTTTTGAGATTGATCCGGATTCGGTAGAACGTCTCATTACGAAAAACACTTGTGCCATACTCGCAACCCATGTTTTCGGCGTCCCTTGCGAAGCGCCAGCACTGCAAGCTCTTGCAAAGAAACATAAACTTAAATTGATTTTTGATGCAGCTCATGCGTTTGGGTCTTCGCGCGGCGGCATCCAAGCAGGAAATTTTGGCGATGCAGAAGTATTTAGTTGTAGTCCAACCAAAGTGCTCACGACCGCCGAGGGCGGTATCGTAGCAACTAATAACGATAGGCTTGCCGAATTCTGCCGACGCGGGCGTAACTATGGAGACGACGGGACATTTGACGAAGCGTTTGCGGGACTTTCCGCGCGTATGTCGGAATTTCATGCCGCCATCGGTCTACGCTCGATGAAAAGACTTTCTGCGAACTTAAAGTCTCGCCGCTCGCGCGCAGAATATTTCAAGAAAAAATTGCTTCGTGTTGAATCCCGTCTGCAGTTCCAAACCATTCCTGCGGATGTGGAAACGACCTATAAAGACCTCTCCCTTTTTGTTGACGAAAAGACACTGGGCTATACGCGCGATGAACTGCATGAATATTTCAAAATAAATAATATTAGTACGCGCAAATATTTTCATCCGCCACTGCATCATCATGCCGCCTACCGCTCCTACGGAAGACCTGTGCCCGTAACGGAATTAGTTTCCTCAAGCGTGCTTTCGCTACCTCTCTATTCGAGTATGCCCATGAAAGACATCGACCATGTTGTAAAAGTATTTTCTGCATTCATTCATGATAGAAAAAAAACTTAAACGTTACATATATGCGCCAGAAACATCACTCCACCGCGTGCTTGGAGATTTGTATCGTAAAGCAGTGACCATCTGTTTGGTGGTTGATTCAAAGAAAAAACTATTGGGCATTGTTACCATCACCGATCTCAAGCAGGCGATTTTTAAAGGTGTTGACCCTAATACTCCCGTACATACGATAATGAATACAACGTTCGTCTCCGCAGAAGTGGGCACATCTCTCACAAAACTACGCAGGCTTGCGATGGGTAAAACAAAATACAAGACCGGTATTTTTGAGAAAATTCCAATTCTTGATCAACACAGTACACTGAAGGGTCTCTACATATTGCCTGGATCGCAAGAAGAATTGAGACGTACGGTGCTGGTGACCGGAGGTGCAGGCTACGTTGGTTCACATGTGTGCCGCCTCCTGCTAAAGAAGGGGTACAAAGTCGTTGTACTCGATAAACTTCTTTTTGGAAATGCCGGTATTCGTGACTTACTCAAACATAAGAATTTCAAACTCATCAAAGGAGATATCTCCAACATCAGCACGCTTATTAGCGCTGTACAGCAAGCAGACGCGGTTATCCATCTTGCAGGCATCGTTGGAGATCCTGCTTCTGCGCTCAACCCGCTCCATACTATGGAGCAGAACCATTTCGCTACTAAAGCATTTATTGATGTGTGCAAACATTACCAAATCGCGCGCTTCGTTTTTGCTTCCTCATGCAGTGTCTATGGGGCAAACCCAGGTCTGCTTAAAGAAGAAAGCGATCTACGACCGGTTTCTCTCTATGCGCAAAGCAAACGTTACTCAGAGTTCGTGCTTCTGAGAGAGGCGGATGATAATTTTCATCCGATCATTTTACGTTTCGGTACGCTCTATGGGCTCTCGCCGCGCATGCGTTTTGATTTGGTTGTAAACACCATGACCGCACATGCCCACAGTCGCAAAATCATCATGGTCGACGGAGGAGGGCAGTGGCGGCCACTCCTGCACGTTGAAGATGCCGCCGCTGCATGTGTCGCCGCGCTTGAAACTCCATTACAAAAAGTGTCAGGACAGATATTCAACGTGGGGGATACGCAAGAAAATTATCAAATACAAGATATCGCAAAAGCTGTACAGGGACATCTTCCAGGAACCCACATACACCAGCAAGACACTGTGAAAGACCGTAGGGATTACAAGGTCTCTTTTAATAAAATTAACCATCGTATGGGATGGAGGATTTCGCGAACACTAACGGAAGGCATTGCGGAAATAGTCACTACGCTACGAAAGGGGCAATTTAAACAATGGGATGATAAACGTTACAATAATTATCTTATGCTACGTAGTGTGTTAGAGGATATACCGTAATTACATCGCATCTTATTCTTACGAGATCGGTTATAGTGGTTACTGATATAACAGAATGACTTTTTCTTCTCTTCAAACACTCGTAGACATATTCGGTAATTATCGCTGGCATGTGGTCGCGCTGGTCGTACTTGGTTCTCTCAGTGCTGTGCTTGAAGGTATCGGAATTAACGCTGTTATTCCACTCATCTCATTTTTTGGGCAGGGAGCAGGAGCCTCAACGGATTTTATATCTAAAGCGATCCAAGCACTTTTTCACTTCCTTTCAATACCTTTCACGTTTCGTTACTTGCTCGGATTTATTCTTGCGCTCTTCTTCATTCGCGCTATTGCGATGGTGGTGTTCGGCTATACACGTGGCTGGATCAGCGCTGATTTTTTAAGTACTGAAAGTAGAACGGTTCTTCGCGCGACCATGCGTGCGTCTTGGCCGTTTCTCATTTCTCAGAAAATCGGAACTATACAAAACTCCCTTGTTCGAGATATCCAGTGCAGTGAAAATTTATTAAGTGTGACGGGGCAGGTCATTCAGTCCTTTTCAGGGCTTTTGATGTATCTTTTGGTTGCATTTAACATCTCACCGCTGATGACAGGACTGACGCTCGCGGGGGGTGTTCTCCTTCTTGTAGTCGCGCGTCCGTTTCTAGGACGAACACAACGTGCCGGAGAAGAAATGGCAACTACCGAGAAAAAATTTTCCCAGTTTTTGAGTGAGCATATTATTGGTATGAAGGCCATAAAAACTGCGGGAATGGAAGAACCTGCGTTTCAGAAGAGCAACGCATTGGTAGCGTATCTACGCACACTTTCAATTCGCATGACGTTCATTCGCTCAGCGAGTTCGAGCATGTTTCAGCCGTTCAGCCTCCTGTTTGTCATTGCTCTTTTCTCCGTTACGTACCGGACTCCAGATTTCAATATCATTACGTTTGCGGCGGTACTTTACCTCATCCAAAAAATATTCACTTATATTGAGTCCGGGCAAGCAGCATTTCACAGCATGTCACAACTCATACCGTATGCACAAAACGTTGTTCAGTTTAAGAAAACGCTCGCTGAACATACAGAGGAAGTTTCGCCGGGGGGAAAAGAATTTTCCTTTACAGACACTATTTCGTTTAATAAGGTTCATTTTTCTTACGTAGAAAACAGGGAGGTTATTCGTGATGTCGATTTCTCCATCCATAAAGGAGAGACTATAGGAATAATTGGACCTTCAGGAGCGGGGAAGACTTCAATCGCCGATCTCGTATTGCGTTTATTTAAACCAAACAGCGGAGAAATTCTCATTGATGGAGACTCAATAAATAACATTTCAATTGAATCATGGCGGCATAATATTGGATACGTTGCGCAAGACGTATTCCTCCTAAATGCGAGCATAGAAGATAACATTCGGTTCTATCACTCCGAATACAATCACGAAGCAATTGTCGCGGCGGCGAAGCAGGCAAATATTTATGATTTCATCATGGGGCTTCCCGATGGTTTCGCGACCACCACGGGCGATAGAGGCGTCATGCTTTCAGGCGGTCAACGCCAACGTATTGCGCTTGCACGAGCTCTTGTTGGTAAGCCCTCCGTACTTATATTAGATGAAGCGACCAGTGCGCTTGACTCGGAATCAGAAAAACTTATACAAGAATCAATCCATTCACTGCATGGTTCAGTAACCGTGCTCATCATTGCTCACCGATTAAGCACCATTGAGCACGCTGACCGATTACTTGTGCTTGATCACGGGAAAATAACTGAAACAGGCACACCTGAGGAATTACTTGGCCAATCCAATTCTTACTTCTCAAAACACTACGGACATCATCGAAGATCACGATGACACATAGCATTTCACTGTCCAATTATTGAGAAAAAGTATTTTCATAGAGTCTTGGTGATCATAGGTGTATGGTATAGTTGCCGCATTATGAGAAATGATAGTGTTGCGAAGCAGATTGCTCGCTGGGTAGCGCTCGGGGCCCTTTTCCTCATTCCACTCACGCCGCTTATCGTCGCTGCAGGGGCACACAATATTATATACCCATTCTCATCACTTATTAAATTCTCGTGGTTTATCCTGACAGGTTTTCCGTACGCCGATTCATTCTTTCCTTTTATTAGCGGTAAGGCATTCTTTTTCCGAATTTTAGTAGAAATAGCAGTCGTTGCCTGGATAGTACTCGCAACTCTCGATAAAGAATATCGACCACGGTACTCCTGGATTTCGGTACTTGCCGTGTCTTTTGTCACCTGGATGTTTATTGCAGATGCGTTTGCACCAAACGCGGTAAAGGCTTTCTGGAGCAACTTTGAACGTATGGAGGGTTGGGTACTCC
>JAHFMQ010000011.1 GCA_023267775.1 Candidatus Kaiserbacteria bacterium
TCAAAAGCTCGTTCACGATAAAAGTTTTCTGTTCCGGGCGAGAAAAATCGTATTCCAAAAAGTTGAGTGCGAACGGACGAGTGAGATCTGCGGGATCAAGATAAATGACGTCGTTGTAGCGCTCGGGCGGCACCGCCGCGAGAATATCTAAAATGTCCGACCCGTGAGGATCGATAAAGCAGCACCCCTCGCCGTTTTTAATATCTTGAATAATCATCGACTTCATGAGGCCCGTTTTACCGGTACCGGTCTGACCAATGATGTACATATGCCGCAGACGATCCTCAGGACTGAGGTGAATGCGCGTTTCCTGTCCTCGATAGGTGTTGGTACCGAGCAATACGCCTGTTTGCGGTAGAGAGAGCGGCGCCGGCGCATGTGTAAAGCGCGCCTGCTTTAAGTGCGGAGAACTTTCGATGCCCGATGGCGGGAAATGAAAGACTGTCGTCAATTCACGAAGCGACAATGGGAGCGTGCGGGAGCCGTCCGGTAAGCGGAAGGAAAAGTTATCGAGTACACTTTGCGTGTATTTGGGCGCAGAGCGCTCAAATTTCAATTGATTCCCTTGCGTATTTGCAAACTGATTAAATGCCGCCTCGAGTTCACCGAGCGCCTGTTCGGCTTTACTTCCGTCGCCAGAGGAAACCACGATTCGCATGGTTACTCCGACAATCGGTGCTGCAATTTTCTTCTCAACTTGTTCTATGTACGATTTATTTGCTTCAATCTGGCGCGTTTCGGCTTGCTTCGCTTTTTCTACGTCTTTCGGCTTACTGCTGAAAAGTGTTTTGCCAATGTCGCGCACAATGGCGCCGAGCATTGTTTCAGGAATACTGAACGCCGAAGAAGACTTCTCACCTTTCCGAAGAGCTTGAAGAATTTTTCGGAAATGACTCACATGTCGTTCCCCCCGCGGCTCGATGATGAGCTGCAGTGCGGCGCCTTCACCGGTATGTTCTATTTTTGCAAAGGCATTCGTGATCGCATTTAATGGATCGTAATCAAAATCGTTGTAATCCTTTAATGGTAGCGCGGGATTTTTGGAAAAGATGGCTGTCGAAGTGACGGAAACACCGCCAGCGGCAAACACATTGTAATCGTTCGGCTGCGGTGCGATATGCGCATCGGGAAATATCGCGAGGATTTGTTTTTCAAAAAGATTACGCTTACCGTTTGGGACTGCGGCATAGAACTGCAACTCTGGGCTGTCCGCCGGAACCGCGAGTTCAAGTACGAAGTAATGCGGCTCTCCTGAACTCGCATCTGCAACCGAAAGGAGCCCTGCATAAAATTGTTCCATCCCGGAAATCAATTCTTTGAGCGTTTTTGTGGGGCCAGCTTGTTCTGAGTTTTTTGGTCCCGGAAGTGCAATTTCATAGAGCGTCATTTTGAGGGCTTGGAAACGCGGGGCTTTTTCATCTATGCCGGGTGCGACGAGTCCAGAAGCGATGTGGCGCACGAGATACCTATGAAAATCGTCCGTCACATGCGGATCGTGGAGTTTTTCGAGTACTGAAAGCGCATTTTTAATTCCTTTTTCTTCCATGGTCTGTTCTAAACTCTTGATGGCCGCCTCGCCGCCGCCAAGTGTAAGTTCGGAAAGTATTTTTTCTGCGGCATTGCTGACGGTAGCTTCACTCATACGATAACTATTCGTAAGTACTTCTGGAGATGCGGCCGCGTGCTCATGAATTTGCTCAGAAATAATTTTCACCCGTTCATCACTTCCGTGTGATGCGAGCTCCGCCTCTTTCCGCGACACTTGCTCACGCAAATACGCGAGCTCTTCCTCAGGCGTGGACAACTTCGGTGCCGATTCCATTTGTTCTAGTATACCCCGTGAGATATGAACGATTTACACAGTTGTACACTTATGACAAAAATTATCTCATGGGGTATACCCCGTGGGATATCCAGTGCGGACGAATATATACACTTACCGATGCGTATCTCACGGGGTATACTGCATGCGAATGCTTACTTTTCTATTGGCGTGTATACATCTTGATCCAATCGCAATCCTGCAGACGGGCGGATACGTCGGCATTGCACTTCTCGTATTTGCTGAAAGCGGGCTCCTCATCGGTATGTTTCTTCCGGGTGATTCGTTGCTTTTTGTAGCGGGACTTTTCGCTGGAAGCGGCTTCTTTGCTATCGGTCCCCTTATGACGGTCGTTGTTGTAGCGGCAGTACTCGGCGACTCAGCAGGATATTGGTTTGGATCAAAGGTAGGCGACCATCTCTATGAACGAAAAGATACGTGGTATTTCAAACAAGAATACCTCGCTCGCACCGAACGTTTTTATAAGACATATGGAGGACGTACGATAATTCTTGCCCGCTTCGTGCCGATCGTTCGGACCATTGCACCCATTCTCGCTGGCGCCGGGTCTATGACCTATAGAAAATTCATCTCCTATAACGTCATCGGTGGACTTCTCTGGGGCGCCGGTATGACCGCATTTGGCTTCTTTCTTGGTTCGATGTTTCCGGAGAAAGACATTGAAAAGTATCTGGCTCCAATCTCACTTGTCATCATCGTCATATCACTCCTCCCTATCCTTATTAATCTCGCCCACGGGAAACGTGGTGTTTGATAATAGGGTTAATTGAGATAAAATTTAGACCCTTTACATTTTATCTGAATAGTTTTATTATACAGGGCAGGTATTTAGGTCTTTTAAAACCATTGGGGTCCGAATCCGAAGACCGGGCTTCTTTAATTTCACAACCTTACTAAGGAGGAGTTATGAAGGGTGACAAACAGGATCATGTTTCCAGTGAAGTTGTCGTCGAGTGCCCCGCCGATGGAACTGATGCCACGATGAAAGTAACCACTCAGAATCCGTGGGACCCAACAATTGGCCCGCACGTCATTAGGTGCTCACATCTCCATGAAGGAGAAACGTGTGGCGAGGCGTGTATGCAAACTCCGGAAGGAATACGCTGCATCAAGATGGTGGCTACGGCAGATCTCGCCGAACACAAGCAAGATCTCGGTACAGTCGGTCCAAACGTCATTGGATAACGAAGTTGCTTTTCTCTTCCCGTCGTCCCGGTGCGGGACGACGGATGTCGAAATGAAAGGAGTCTCATGACTAATCGCACTACGACGATTCTCTTTGTGTCGGCGTTGACCATGATGATTGGAGCCCTCTTGATGGTGCCGCCGGACAAAAAAGCTGATCCGGAGAAATTGCCTTCACCTGATGAGGTGAACATCAAGGTGAACCAAAAAGGCTATTTCTTGGAGAATGGGGACCCGGTGTCAGAAGCGCTTCAACTTAAGCGCGGACACGTAAAGCTTGTGTTCCACTATGATGAGAGTCTTGTGGACGCCTTGGGGACTACTCACTCAATCACGGTCTCCAATAACGTGACTGGTTTCTCAATGCAAAGTACCGCCCTTTCAGCCGACTCAAAGACGGCAGTCATCGAATTTAATGTCGGTGAGAATGGCGAGAAGGAGTACTTGTTCTATTGCAATGTTTCTTGTCCTGCGATGGTAAATTTGTTTCGGAAGATTGTCGTTATCGAAAATGCTTCCTTACCCCTGGCGACATCCGTAGCCAGGGGTTAATTTTTTATGTATCGCGAAAATGCAAAGCCCCACGTACGTGCGTACGTGGGGCTCATTCATGGAATCATGCCCACAAGGTCTTTTTGATCTCAAAAAGGATTCGGTCATACAGAAGTTCAGCTCCCTTACTTTGAAAATAATATTTCCTAAATACCTCCTTTAGTAAAAGGATTCTATCCAGATCATAGGCCTGGCGCGTACCCTGAAGGAAGACGAGCTTCCCGTCGCGTAATTGCTTGAACACCGCATTTCTGCTTTTTTCAACGGAACTTCGGTAATTTTCGTATTTCTGACTATCAATCCTGACTTCGGGTCTGGCCCTTCCCTTGTTTGCACTTATTTCTTCGTTAGTCCTTAGCGGAGGATCACGGAGAAGCGAGCTCAGCACGTCGTCAACAATTTCTCTATCTTCTCCTACATCCCTACCCGAAATTTTCATTTTTTGATGCAACTGATTTACCTCATTGCTGAGGAGGTTTAGGAGTGATCTGCGACTGTGAGGAACATGCATTTCCTGGGGTAGCACCAGTACACCTCGATCTTCAAAGAGAGGTATGTCTTCGGGAGACTCAAAGTCGACTGGAGACGAGGCGAACACTAAGATAAGAGCACTTAAGAAGAACGCGACTCCACCCATATCGCACCTCCCTCCTGGTTGTAAGGTTCTTATCTAATCTAAAACTCTTTATACCACACAGACACCTTTTTGGAATTAGAGACCAATACCGCTCAGGCTCGAGGTGTACGAATTCAAAAATTGCGGAATAACGAACATGAGACCAATGAGCGGTAATACAAATAATGCGATGGTAATGACACCCGTCCAAAAAAGATATTTCCTCACTTTTTCTGCAGCACGATATGCCTGATCCGCTTTCGCCGAAATTTCATCTAGTTTTGCGGCGAGTTCAGGATCAATCATGAATCGCAAGGGTTCCCGTGAGCCACTGGAAAAAAATCTTCACAGATTGATTATACCAAATGCACGACTATATAGATCACGGATGCTCCAAGGAGCGTCATGAGGGTCGTGAGTGCGCGCGGATGACGGTGATGGCTCTCAGGAATGAGGTCACTTGCTGAAAGATAGAGGAATGAGCCGACGAAAACCGCCAATACAAGTCCGATTGACGATTCAGATATATGGAAGAAAAGTGTAGATGCAGCGCCGAAAAGTGGCGCGATAGCATCAACGAGAAGCCATTTAAAAGCATTTTGCCAACTCCCGCCATTGCGAAGCACAAGATTCACAGTATTGATGCCGTCCGAAAAATCATGGGTCAGCACTGCAAGCGCGACAACGACACCAATAACTGCAGAAGCTTGAAAGCCGACACCAACTGCGATGCCATCCAGAAAACTGTGTGCGGAAAGCGTAAACGCACCAAAAAATCCGCGGTGCACATTCACTTCATCATCTTCCTCATGCGTATGCAAAAGAATGAGTCGATCAAGAATAAAATACCCAAAAAGACCGATTGCAACGTACATCGCAACGGTTTCCGGAGAATGAAATTTCACTCCAAGATCTATCGCCTCGGGCAAGAGATCAAAGAGCGCAACACCTGCGACTGCTCCTGCTGAGAAACCAAGAATCAAGTGGAGTTTATCGCGAAATCGAAGTGCGAAGGAACCGCCGATGAAGGTAGCCAGTGAGGCTGCCGCAGCAATAAATAAAACGTTCATTTGAGAATCATACACCACACTTACTCTGTCATGCATCGTGAATCAGAATTGAAGAGGTTTAGGTGGTGCGAGAACCGCCTGAGGATCTTTCTTCCAAGCATCACTCACATCCGCATAGAGTTCGAGCTCGTTACCATCGGGATCAAGAATATAAATACTATGTGTTACTACGTGATCCGTGGCACCTACGATAGTGATCCTGTTCTTTTTAAGTTCCGCGTACACCGCCTTCGCCGCATCAGGTCCGTCTCCAATTTTAAAACCGATATGGTAAAGACCCGGCCGCATCATATGCGCATGTTCGGGTCCTTTTGGCTGACCACCAACTTCGATCAAAAGAAGTTCATGATGCGTGCGACCGCTCGAGAACAATGCGATCGGCCACTCACGCTTGATTTGATGGAAGCCGAGTGTTTTCTCATAGAAATCCGCCATGCGCGTGAGATTGCTAACATACAGTACGACGTGACCCAATTCTTTAATCTCCATAGAACAATAGTAGCTTTGTGCGGCATACGCGGGTTGCGGCCGTGCGCTCGGTGGAGCGCACTTTGTCTAGCAAGACACCACGGTAGCCGCCTGCCCAATGCCCCGTCAGCTCTGCTGCGGGGATGGGACAGGCGGCTTGTTTTACTTCAAAGCTGCGTCTATCGCTGATTGGAAGTTCGCGTACGGATATGCCCCCGCAATCAATTGCTTCCCAACGATGACGGAGGGCGTTGCGCTCACGCCGGCTTTTTGTGCTTCAGCTTTATCAGCATCGGCGAGTGCCTGATACGCCACGGTGTTGGCCTTCACATCAGCCGCAATTTTTACCGCATCGAGGCCAGGAATGGTCGCATTTAACTTATCGATAGATGCGGCGTCGCCAAAACCTTTGTCTCCTTCATCATCCTGCGCGTTGTACATCGCCGTGCGCCACGCGAAATACTGATTCGGGTACAGTTTCCATACTGCACGATTGTAAAGAGCTGCGGTTATGGAATCCTGCCCGAGGAACGCAAAATCCATGAAAACGACTTTCACCTTCCCTGTGTCAACGTAGTTTTTCACGATATCGGGAAGTGTTTCGAATTCAAACTTTTTGCAGAATGGACACTGAAAATCGCTCCAGAAAGCAATCGTTACTTTCGCAGACTCCTGGCCGATAAACGGATCTCCGGTAAGTTTTACATTCTTAATATTTACCGCGGGTGCGGCGCCACCTGTCGGGCCTGTCGGAGCTGCGGGACGCGAGCCGCTCCAAAGCACCGCTCCGGCAATAATGAGGGCACCGAGAAGGACCGCCACCGGCAGACTCATGTTGTTGTTTACCGCACCAGCACCGACAGCAGTGTTGTTTGATTCATTGATTTCCATATGAGAGAGATGATACCATACAGCCGGAACGAAAAACCAGGAGGGCAAAATATGCAGACAGCAACGCTGGCTATCATCGTGCGAGAAAATCGTATTCTTCTTGGCCGGAAACAAGGTAATCCTGAAATCGGTAATGGTACGTTAAACGGTCCTGGTGGAAAGATGGAGTCCGAAGATAAAACCATTGCTGACTGTGTGACACGAGAAACGCGTGAAGAATTCGGAATCGAGCTTACGCAGATAAGTGAGGATGCTCTCATTACCTTCCACGCCGGAGGAGTGCCTGACTTTCAAGTGCACATCTATCGCGTACACCAATTCTTTGGCAAAGCACACGAAACACAGAGTATGGTTCCTGAGTGGCACGACATCACTAACATTCCCTACGAACGCATGCTTGAGTCAGACCGCTATTGGCTTCCCCTTCTCTTGCATGGCGCAAAATTTGACGCCAATGTGTACTACCGTAAACGTGCGAAAGGATTTCAGAAAATTGAAATCTTTCCTTTATAAAATTACGCGGCCGCGCACGAGTGCGCGGCCATTGCATTCAATGTAGAAGTGTTATACTCCCCGCATAGGAACTAATTGCTTCATCATGGACAACCAACCAAATCCTGTGCAGCAGAATGTGCCACCGCCGGTAAATGCGCATCAGTCCGGCCAAAAGAATATTCTCATGGCTGTCCTGAGTTATCTTGGCCCTCTCGTTATAGTTTCATATCTTGTCGCAAAAGATGATACATTTGTTAAATTCCACATCAGACAAGGCGCAGTCCTGTTTGCTATCGAGGTCATCATCAGTGTGTTGTTCCCGCGAATGTTTATGATGGTATTCTTCCCTCTTATGTTTGTGTTGCCGATCGTTAACATCGCACTATTGGTTCTTTCGATTGTCGGTATCGTAAACGCCGTTCAGGGCAAAGAAAAAGAGCTTCCGCTCGTCGGACATCTCGCCGTTCACGTCCCTTTGTAATTTTTCCTGTCGCTACTCATGACCTCGTTTCAAGCGAAGGTCTTAGAAATCGTTAGGAAAGTTCCGAGAGGGCGAGTTGCTACGTATGGACAGATAGCCCGGCTTGCAGGCTCGGCGCGCGCAGCGCGCGCCGTTGGCCAGCTTATGGCCAACAACACAGACCCGAAAAGTATTCCCTGCCACCGTGTCGTCGGTGCTACGGGTGCCCTAATCGGCTATGCTTTTCATGGCATAGTTATGAAACGCAAAAAACTTCTCCGTGAAGGAGTTTTGTTCAAAGATGCGCGAGTGGACTTAACGACTTCGCTCTGGAATCACTGATACTGGATATAGATTGGTGCCGGCGTGAGATTAAGTACTTCAGAAGTCGTCAAAAGTCCGGTTGAAGGCGGCTTCAAGTCATTTTTATAAAATAATTTAATGCCTGTGAACTGTATGGGTTCTGGTGCAATGACTCTGTTGTACGTATTCTTTTTCCTTTCCTGCGAACCCCAACCGTCCATATCCATCACAATCTGAACTTCAGGCAAGGGCTGTATTTTTTTATAATTTGTCACCATATCGTAGGTAAACCGATGCACGACGAGAATCTTTGGCGGAAGATGATTTGCCTGCACAAGACCAGCGAGATACTGTGCGGCATAATTTATGTCGGTTGCATCAAAGGTACCGATGACCGAACCCGGTCGATTGCCGAATTTCATAGAAAATTCAGGATCGATAGCGAGGTGCACGTGCGGCATACGAAGATATTTTTCAAGCATGGGGAGCTCGCGCTCAAGCGTACTCTTACCCACCTGTACATCGAGAAATATGATCCCATGTACTTGATTCGCAAGATCAAGCGCATGATCAATCTGATCATCTGGCATCCGAAGAATATAATTCCCCTCCTTCCCCGCGGTGGCTTGAGCGACGACCGCAATGTATTGAATTGCTGGTACGACAGGTGTTGTTGGGTCTGCTAAAGCCCACAGCGCGGTCGTACTCGCGAGCATTGCAAGTAGTTTGTCGGTCGGATATTCACCAAGAACACCCATGTCCTTGGAATAAAAGTTTCCGTAGTACGCGACAACACGCTTAAACGGCAGTACCGCATTAACGTTTGGGTATACCGTTTTGACTGGCCAAAGCCGCGGCGTCGAAGAAGCAACAGTCGTGGTCGACGTGATTGTCGTGGTCGCAACGTGCGCGAGCGCAAGGAGTCGTGCGTCGTAGTCCGTTTTGTTGAGTTCTGGGAGCGGAATAAAACGCTCGGCTACATCCGCAAACGCTGAACGGTATTCGGTGGCGAAGAGATTGGAGAAACCAAAGATATAAATAACAGCAAACGCGACGACGCCAAGTGACGCCCACCGTATCTTCTTAGACATAATGGAATCATTCTATCAGAAACTGAAATTGACGGTCTTTAAATTCAAGAGTAACCTCTTACGTGGCAGTTCATAATAATATATGAAAGGAGGTGCTGGCATGGCTCTTCAGAGTAAGAAGGCTTTGCTGTATGAACTTAATCAACATGCGAACTGGCTTGTTGTTGGACGTACCGAAGACGATCACAAGATCGAGCAAACAGACCTGAAAGAGGATTACCCGGACCATTACTTCCTCCGTAAAAAGAATGCCCCGTATCAAATATATGTAGTAGAAAAAAGAGTTGGCGGAGCAATGAGTTGTCTGGAGTGCGGAACAGTGTTATCTGAAGCCATTGTCACTCATCCCGCTCGCAATGGGGGTTGCTATGAGGAAATTGTTCCTTATTGTCCCAAATGTGAGCAGAGACCGAATCCAATTGGTAGATCTATTACTACCAATGAACCATCATATTTTGAATTGCCGTTTAGATTATAAAGGCCACTCTCGAGTGGCCTTTAACTTTGTGTAATAAGCGCTAACTTTTTCTCTCGTGAAAGTCTTTTGAGTGCAGCTTCACGCGCACGGGCCTTTTTCAAATTTGGAAAGATTTCCGAATATTTGAGGACGACCGGTCGACGAATTTTTGTGTAGTGCGCGCCTTGCTTTGAAGTATTGTGTTCCTTCAGACGTTTCTCGAGATTATTCGTACACCCAATATAGAACGAGGTGTCCGCACACTCGAGGATATACACAAAATGTCGCACGGTCTACCCACTTTGCAGAACGCTTCTCACTCTCTTATCCATGTACAAGAAGCAGACCAACAGGACCAGAAGGACGGTAGCCGGAGCCGCCACGACGAGAGAATCGTAGATGAGATGCGACACAATTGCGCCGACCATGATGACACTGAGCCCGAGTGCAGCCAATCGCAGAAGTTTTGCGTTAAGGATGGTGCCGAACACAAGTCCGAGCGCTCCAGCCAATTCAGCTGCGCCGATGAAATACATAAACCAGAGTGCGTAGCCGAAACGCGTAAACATATCCACCATCGCCAGTTGAGAAGTCAATTTTGAGACGCCTGCAAAACCAAATGTGAGAGCGAGCACTACGGCTAAAATCCAGTACGTGACTTTCATTTTTAGAATATTTTCCCGCCGTTTTCTTTCCAGCATCGGTGTAGGTGCATAGCTGAAATAATGTAGACTACACCGACGATAACGAATACCAGGTAGCTGCTCGAGATACCCATACCGATATTTCTTCCAAGAATCGCTACGAGGCCGAGATTGAGACCTGAGACAACGCTCACGAGAAAAGCGTAGAGGTCATTTGATTGCTTTTTCCCGAAAAGCATTCGGCCATTCTCATTCCATCGGTACAGCATATATGCCGATGCAACGCCGGAGATGAGCCATGAGAGGGTGAGTACGAGATTTATAAAGCCGTAGGACATCTGTCCGCCAAGGAAATAACGAAGCGGCGGAACGCCGCCGAGAAATAGAGCAAACGCCGCGATAATGAGCCGAGCTTCTGACCACAGGAAACTATATTTCTCCAACTGCGCCGGTTGCGTGTGATGGTGAATGTGATGCTGCATATATGTCCGTTAGATACTAATGCCCACAGTATACAACCCCTGCTACCCGTGAAGACCTATCTGCAGTTCATAAAGTCTTCGGTATTCCCCGCCCTCGATAAGTAGTAGTTCCTGATGCGTACCCGTCTCAATGATCCGACCCTCTTTAAAAACCAAGATAGTATCGGCTTTACGGACGGTGCTGAGACGGTGAGCAACGATGAAGGTTGTCTTCCCTTGCATAAGCTCGTCCAGAGAGCCTGTAATGATCTTTTCCGAGCCTGCATCGAGCGCGGAGGTTGGCTCGTCGAGAACGAGAATACGCGGATTACGGAGAATTGCCCGGGCGATAGCTACACGCTGCTTCTGGCCGACCGATAATTTTACGCCACGCTCACCGACGACCTGATCCCACTTCTGTGGAAACTTCTCGATAAAATCAAGCGCGTGGGCTTTAATCGTTGCCTGGCGTATTTCTTCATCAGTCGCCTGGAAGTTTCCATACTGCACATTCATCTTGATCGTGTCATTGAAAAGCACAACTTCCTGCGGCACAACCGCGATCTGACTACGGAGACTTCGAAGATTTACTTTCCGGATGTCATGGCCGTCAATAAGTATCTCTCCCTTCGTCGGGAAGTGATATGCGGAAACAAGATCAATCAATGTTGATTTGCCGACGCCGGATTCTCCGACAAGCGCGACCACTTGGCCGCCCTTGATGTGGAACGAAAGATCTTCGAGAACCTGTTTTCCTTCTTCATACTGGAAAGAAACATTTTTGAATTCAATGTCCCCTTTGAGGGCGAGCCTGACGGAGCCCTCTACCTCATAGCGCTCGGTAGGCACCTGGAGAATTTTCTCAGTGATTTGGATGTTTATGATGCCGTTCTGAATGGTTTGCCAATTGCGTGCGATCGTGGTGAATGGACCGAAAATCATCGCCGCGTACGCGTTAAAAGCGATAAGCTCACCGAGTGTCATCGTGCCCTGCTGAATATACGCAATCGACATGACGAAAATAATGATCTGTGTCGCGAGAATCGTCATGCGCTGATAGAGTGTGAGACTTCCCCAGAGTTTTGTGAGGCGCATCCAAAGTGGAACGGCGCTTTTCATCTTTACAGAAAGTTTATTCCGCTCGTACTCCTCTGCTGTTGCTTGTTTTATGGCGAGTGTATTGCCGATGACATCGTAAGATTCTCCGAACACGAAATTCAGTACGTCCCAGTATTCCTTCTGATACACAGCGGTGTGCTGTATTTTGGTCGAGAAAATTAAAATATAAATAACTACGCCCAGGAGGAGTACAGACGCCAGAAGCGGCTTCAGCGTAAATGTGATGGTAAATGCGATAAGAATGCTCAGTATTTGGGGAGAAAGATCGATGACGATACGGCCAGCAATAGTCTCAAGTAAATTTGCAGCGACGTTGATTTTGCTGCTGATCTCGCCTATTTTATTTGTTTTATGAAATGAAACCGGTAAGAGAAGCAGATACCCGAAGCCGTTACTTAAGTAGTCGAGCCAAATAGTATTTGAAAATTTCTCGCTGAGGATATTGATACGCCAATCAAGCGTATAGGTGATGAGCTGAATGATCGCCCAAAGCAAGAGGATCGCGGCGTAAATAGGAACCGTGGATACGAATAGGTTGATGGTCGCATGACTTGTAATGACATCGAAAAACCTACCGGCGATGTAGGGAATAACGCCGTTGCCGAGCGCGGAAAAAATACCCATGACGCTGAGCGTGATGATCTCCTTTTTGTACTGCCCCATGTACTTTCCCAACACCAAAAGGCCGGTGTAAAGATTTTCTTTATTTATTTTTTCTATTGGTTCGTCCATTTTTTGTTTTTTTGACGGTCACCCACTCAACTTTTTTTGGGTTGGCTTCCGCGTACTTGCGCCTCGTGATCTTTCCAGACACGACATGATGGGGCTGTGCTCTAGCCCAATTGTGCTTACCTTTGGACATATAGGCATTCTAACCTTCATCACGATTAATGCCACTCTGCTATGCAAACACCGTCTCCTTATGGAGACGGTGTGTCGAGCTTATCTTTATACAGACCGAAAAACACTGGCCATTGTGAGTGCATCGGGTTCGGAAGAGCGTTCAATGTAAACCAACCGATATCATCTGCCTTGTGCGGTTCGCCATTTCTGACTTTTGACCGATCGACAAGAACCTTAAAATCAAGTGCGAGCCAGTGGGTTTTTATTCCACCAACATCTCGATGTACGTCTCGCCAACCGAGTCGCTCGAACGCAATTACGTCAGTGCAATATTCTTCAGCAATCTCCTTTCGTAATGTTTCTTCGACAGTGTCTCCGAAATCAAGTCCTCCCCCACCCGGGTCCCACATACCATGCTCATCGCGGCATGAGTTGCTCCGCTTGGAGAAGAGAAAATTTCCTTTCCCGTCGTGGCAGGCGAAAACGACGCTTACCCCAGTGAAGTCTATTCCCTTCTTCATGATCACCTCCTGTTGTTCGTCTGCCGGGAGAATAGTCTTTTGAAATGAATTTTGCAAACTCATAGGCTATACTGGCGGGAATGTCACAAAGGCTTTCTGACTCAGAATTTAAAGACATTTACTCACGTGTTCCCCGCCTGTGCGTAGACTTGGTCATTCGAACGCCCTCCGGTGTTATTCTCTCGCTCCGGAAACTTCCAAGCTGGAACGGATTGTGGCATCTCCCAGGTGGAACCATTCTGTATAAAGAACCGGCTGAGAAAACTGTACATCGAATAGCAAAGTCTGAGCTCGGTGCTGATGTTTCAATTAAAAAAGTTTTAGGATACATCGAATTCCCGAGCGAAGAAGCGACTCGTGGCTATGGATGGTCAGTCAGTATTGTGTTTCTGTGTGAGCTAGAATCAGACAAAATAAAGACTTCTAATCACGACTCCTACGAAATACGCGCATTCACTGAAATTCCAGAAAATATAGTTCCTGAACACAAGGAGTTTTTAACTCGCAATTGGAAAGAAATTTTTTAGGCTACGAAACTCGTCTTCGGATTAACCGCTTTCCTGCGCATCAGAGCACGTTGACGTGGTGTGGAGGCTTGCTACGCTTTCAGTAGATTTTATCTATCGTAATTAACAAATGTAATGTATGGATCCGACTGTTAAACATATTTGGCAGAAACTTTTATACCCAGCGGTCGCGACAATTGTTGTGGGCTATATCGCCTATGTCGTTGCCACAGGATGGAAACCAGGCGGCGCGGGAAGCGAAGCTATTTCGCCAGTTGAAGGTCCCGAGGGATCTGCTCTCACGATGACGGTACCCAAAGACGTGAACCTTCCCTCGCAAATAACCGCCACATTCCACGATTCGGGAGAGCACGGTTTCATCGCGGTCAAAAGCGGTGGCGGCATGTACATGACGTATGACCCAACCACAAATTTGGATTATACATCGCCTGTACAGGTTGGATCTGATGGCAAAGTAAGCATCATGGTGCCGGACGGTATCTGTGGTTATGTTGTAAAAAGTGACTTGGAGCCTAATCCTCTTCCGAAAAAAGTTACTGTTACGTTATCAGGACCGGACGGTCAGCCGATTTCTGGCGCACCTACCGCGACCTTTGGTGTCACATGCGACACCTATACACTCAGCGTAAAAACAAAAGCTTCAAAAGATCCTGTGCTTCCTGATGGTGTAGATCAGTCTATAGTCACCGCTACGCTTACCGTCACTGGCCCGGCACAGTTCGTCAACAGCGAGCGCGTGAAAGCTGGTGCATCGAAAATTACTCTCACCACTCCACTTGGTCTTGTGTTCGTCGAATTCACTACGGACCTCGGTGTTCTCGCGCCGAATCCTTCAAAACTCAAAACCGATCTTGCAGGCGAAGCAAGCGTAACTATCACGTCCCCAGACGCTGGCATCGCAAGCGTGCGTGCGTCCGCACTTGCTGTCGGGGATGCCAAGGAGCAAATACATTTCAAGCCAAAGATAACTGCGGTTAAAATGGACTTTATCCAGCCGGTAAGTCCCACGAACTACGAGCTCCAGACCATTCCAAAAAATGCTAAAGATCTCGACTTCACATGGAAGTTTGAGTATCCCGCAGGAGGAATGTGCGGCCATATGACCGGTCCACTGACAGGGAAAAATCTCCTGAAAAATGGTTACTTCCACGGACCTGCGAACGGTTACCCAGAAGGATGTCCTGAAGATAAGGAGATGGCAAGTAAAGTTACCGTGACGGTGACCGATAAAGACGGTCAAACCGACACCAAGACGTTTGGTGCACGTGCCTTCGAAGGCCAAGGCTTCGTGCCGCTAAAATAAAAAAGAATAGTGATCTGGCCGTCTGGTTCGACATGGGAACTTTTCTAAAAGATTTCGTTAGCGAGAGGTACCTCTGATTGGGGTGTGAGATAAATAGTTTCTCCTTTCTCGTTCTCAACTCCCAGGACGAGAACTTCCGACTTCTCCAGACCCATCATTTTTGTTCCAAAGTTAAGTACCGCAACAATTTGCTTACCAACCAGGTCCTCTTTTGGATAGTTACGATATGCCCCGCAAGAAACTTTCTTCCCAATTTCAGCACCAAAGTCGATGGTGAGCCGATAGGTTGGTTTTTTTGTTTGAGCGTCTTCTACATTAATTATCTTTCCAACTCTGATATCAAGGCTACTAAAATTGTTGAATGGTGTTATGTCTTTCATTACGTTAGTTTAGCAAACCTTACGAGCTGCCCGACAGGGATTCGCCTCTCGCCCTGCTGTACTCGAAACCTTCGCTGGCTTACTTGGGGGTTTCACCCCCAAGTAAGCCAAGTTGCTTCTAACGAAATCGTTGGGTATCCTGCGTCTGGAAACTATAGGAGGAAATCATGGCTAAAACTGTCTTTATCGGACATCCAATCGGTGGCGATATTCGGGCTAATGTGGCGAAAGTCCTCAAAATTTGTGAGGAGGTACGATCCGATTTTCATGACAAGTCCGCGAATCATAGAAAACCGCAGTCCTGGGGTGTCTTACCAGACATCGCAAGTCAATTTTAAGGTTCTTGCGCACGGCTGGGGGACTAGGACTCGAACCTAGATCGT
>JAHFMQ010000012.1 GCA_023267775.1 Candidatus Kaiserbacteria bacterium
GAAAAAATTAAGCAGATAATCGCTCCATGGAAAGGGCGCTTGCTCATCGGCATACATGTACGGCAAGAAGACTTCAAAGGTTTCCGTGAAGGAGAATTTCTTGTTTCCCTTGAAAGAGTTCAAGAAATCGTGAACGAATACGTACAAGAGAAAAACATCAGCCCGAAAAATGTCCTACTTGTTATTACGTCCGATCTGGAAGTTCCCGCAGGAGCGTTTGATGGTTTCTCCACCTACATGTCGTACGGAAATACGCAGATGAATTTGTTCTTGCTTTCAAAATGCAGTGTCGTGCTCGGAACTAACACGACATTTTCAAATCTCGCTGCATGGTTTGGTAATATCCCTCATATCGTCACCACCAATGAGCCAATTGACTGGACATACTACCGAACGCACGAAGAGTATTTTGAAAATAAATATGTCACCTTTGCGTATTAAGATATGACGATGGACGCAGAAACTGTTAAACGTTTGCACGAAAAAGCAACTTATGAAATAAGGTGGTTTGCCCTACGTGCTCGTCCTTGGAAAGATCGTTTTCTAGTATACCCCTTTCGTACGCTATGGTGCGCACTTGTGGATCAGTTTTGGTTCACGATTATTAGAATTACTGGTAACCCACTTGTCAGGACAAAGACATTTTGGGGTCAGCCGATCACCGTGCGTTTCGTGGAAAATCGTTCGATAGTCCACGACGGTATTATAGATTCCAAAGAACTCGCGGTAACAGCATTCCTGATAAAAAATCTGACCCCGCAAGATGTCTTTTTTGATGTCGGAGCAAATGCGGGATTTTATACGCTCCTAGGAAACGCGCTTGGTGCACAAGTGATTGCATTTGAACCCATGTCTGAAACCTACGAAATTTTGAAAAAGAACGCTCCGCTAACCAATCTAGTTAACAAAGCTTTGATGGATAAAAATGGAAGTCTTCTTTTTGCAGATTATGGTGCTGGCGCAGGCCTTAACAAAGCGCTTTTGGGAGAAGTGTCTGAACGAACCGTGACGGTTGAAGCAATAACACTTGATACGTACTGTCATGAGCACAACGTATTCCCTACGGTTATTAAAATAGACGCGGAAAATGCTGAGCCACAGGTGATTAACGGGGGACGCGATACGTTACAGAAATGTCACCCAACTCTTATTGTCGAGGGAAATGAACGCATTATAGATACGCTCCAATCTCTTGGATATGACGCTTTCCAATTACAAGATGCGGGAGAGGCTGTTCCGTACAAAAAAGGAGATGTGATATTTAATGATAATTTACTTTTCAAGAAAAAGTCGTACTAGAAAATAGGTTCTGCGCCGCGCGAGCAGCATTTTTCATGTCTATGTTATTTAAACAGTCTGGATATTCTTTAAATACATGACCATTCGGTTCAGTGAACGTAAAAATTTGTAGAGATGTTTTCCTGCCATATTGTTCTTCTTGCCACCAATGAAGTCCGAGACACGAGCAAAGAACGATGAGCGGTTTTTTTAATTGCGCGGCGATATGCGCCATGCCCGTATCAACCGAAACCACGCCCGCAGCAGAATCTATGATTTGTAACATCTCTTGGAGCGATGTGCCGCCAGCAATATTGCGTGTGTCAGGAATTCCTTTACATACTTCCTCGGCTTGTACCTCATCCTGCTCCCCTCCACTTACCAGAAGCGTGAGGCCGGGCAACTGTTCATGAAACGCACTAAGAAGCGCTCGTTGATTCTTAGGCGCAAGACCGCGCCCTTTGTTGCCAGCAAAAAGGTGCACCACTGCATAGCGACCCGATTGGACACCAATACGCTGCAATAGTGAAGTATCTTGAGAAAAAGAAAGCGAGGGTGTCGGAAACGCGATAGGGATTGTGAGTTCGGAAAGCGCTTGTCGTTCAAGCATTGCTGGCGCGGCATTTCTGGAAAATTGCAAAATTTTGTCGTAGAGATACTTGTTCCACGGAAAAGTGTCGGCAAAACCGATAAAGCCGCCACGGCACGCAAGAAGACGTCCGATGTATTTGCTTGCCAAACTAAAACGCCCGCCCTCCTTCCCTGCGTACTGCGTGAGTACAAGATCACTATTCCACCACTGCCACAAAAGGCGCATGATGCTTACAGGATTGCGTCGATTCACTTCTATGATTTCTAACCACGGATATGCGACACACAAATCGCGAATCATCGCAGATCGCGAACCCACTACCATGGCGCACTTCGCTTTAGGATACGCAGCGTGTACGTTTTCAAGAAAATATTTCCCCATCAAACAATCCCCGATGGAAGAAGCTCTAAAGGTAACCGCCTTTTTAATTTTCATGGTTAGGTATGAGAGAAAATATTTGAAACTCCTCGCTGTGCATATAACTTATATCCTTTTTGCGTCAGGAATTCAGTCGATTCGTCACCTTCAACAATGATAACTGTCGGATATTGTTTCCAGCCATATGATTGCAACACTTCTAAATCCATACCTTCCACATCAATAGTAAGCAAGTCGATTGGTCCTCGTATTAATTCACTCAATGGTCGAACCGACACATCGCGTGTTCCTAAAAACGTAAGGAATGCTTTCTCTTTCCACTTTTGTGCCTGTGCTGCAACGAATGTATTCACTGCAGGGTCAGAGAACTGAAAATAGGTCAGCGTTGCTGGCATGCCAACACCACAGCATATGTTCTGATCGTTCGGTCGTGCTTTTTCAAATAATTCAATCGTATGAGGGTTGGGGTCGATGTTTACTCCCCGCCATCCTTTTTTGTGAAGAAGATATGTATTTGAGTACCGATACGGATGATGCGCACCTACATCTACATAAATACCATTATTCTTCTCTTTAAAGAGTTTGAGCAGCACCAAATCTTCGCCGAATTGGGAAAATTTTTTGTACCCAGTAAATTTCCGTTTGAGATTTGAGAGTGGATAATGCCACGCAGTTGGTATGAGTTTTTTTAACACTGACATATTTTACGAGACTTTTTCAAGTTCCCACGTAAGACACTCGGTCGGGAGAAGAATTGAGAGATACTGATCATAGAACTCTGGGTGCGCGGCAATGAATGATTTCAGGAGCTGTTTGAGCGGATTCTTCGATGGGTGCGGCCAGCCATACCAGAACCCGAGCTTCTCAAAGAGAGTCGCGCTGTAACGGTAGCGTGCTTGCACGTCGCCCGCCACGACGTAGTCAAACGATTGCGAAGTGAAAAAATGCCGGTGTGTTGGATCCGTAAACGCGTCTGTGGATCGAAAGTACGGTACCTGTATAACTACATGTCCGCCAGGAGCAAGGATGCGACAGATCTCTTCAAGAGTTTTCACCACGTCCGTAGCGTGCTCCATAAAATGGTTTGCAAGAATGAGATCAAAACTATTGTCCGCAAATGGCCACGGAAACACCGAAAGATCGTGCACTACATCTACTGACGGAAGAGCGAGTATGTCGACCCCAGTGGCTCCAGAAAGTTTACGGTCACCGCAACCAACATCAAGCGCACGGACGCCCTCAAGCAGGTTGTTTTTTACAAAGCCGTGAGGCGTATATATGCGAGGTGCCCAGAGATTCTTATCGGGTTGCATGGAGTGTATTCTCTCTCAAAGGGGAGCAGAAAGCGAGCACGCGTTCTGCTCGTTTTTGCCACGTATGCTGCTGGACTTTTTGGAAAGCTTGTTCAACTCGGATAGCACTTTCATGAAAGTCTTCAACTGCGCTAACTATACGTCGCGCGAGTGACCCAGCATTGTCGGGTTCATAAAACAATACCTCATTCTCAGTAAGGACATCTTTCAGAGCGGGAGTACCACTCGCCACAATAGGGACCCGCGCAGCAACGTACTCGAATAACTTCATAGGAGACGTGTAGCGGAAAGAATCTATATTGTGCGCTGTCCCCACAACCAGCGCGACATCTGACGCTGCAAGCCACAAAGGAATCTCTTCCACTCCCTTGATCCCCATGCAGTGCAAATTCTTTGGCAGCTTTTGACCGGAAAGCTTTTCAAACTCATCAGCCGTTCCGCCAACTACATAACACTCGATATCTTCTGCGAGAAGCCTTTCGCCTGCCGCGGGAAGTATTTCGAGTCCCTTCCATGCATACAATCTTCCCACGTACAATGCGATTTTCTCTGTCAGTGGCAATAGAAGCTTACGGCGCGCTTCATCCCTCGACGGCAAAGATATAAACATTTTGGTATCGACACCGTTTGGTTCTACGATGATTCGTTCCTGAGGAAATGCGAACGTTTGCACCAGTGCCATTTTGGTTAATGAATTCGTCGAAACAACGCTGTGTACCCGATTGAAGAAAAATTTCTGTAGCATGGTTCCCTTCTTCGGCGTATGCATTTCGGCGCTACAGGCTCCAAGAAGCGGCAGAAACGCGAAGGAAAAAGTATCCATATCGATCGTGTATATAAAAAAGTCTTCACCCATGATGCGTTTGCGCAACAAAAATAGGACGTACCGCAACATGAAAAATACCGAGCTCACAAAAAAACCGATTCTACCGAACGTATAGAAATCGGGGACCCATAATCGTATGAGAGGAATATTTTGACGGAGGGAATAAAATGACTGGAGATCTCGAGCGGATCCGTCTCTTGTGGGTACTATTAGCGTAATGTCTGCACCTACTTCCGCAAAGGCTTCACACATCTTCGCGATCTGAATGCCATGTGCCTTTTCGTTCGGCATTCGGGCATTCACGACGTAATATAATTTCATAGATGTCGCATCCAGTCCCGGATAACTACTATAATCGCGTGCAAGCCGTCTCGGTAGCGAATCTTCTTTCCTTCAGCGGCATCTCGTGGGGCATACGATATCGGAACTTCAGCAAAACGATACCCGCGGCGGGCGAGTGCGGCCGTGAACAGCAACTCCGATTCAAACCGCCCCACAACAAAATCAGGAGCGGCTTCATGAGGAAACATCTTGTAGCACGTCCATACGTCAGTCAGCGACAATCGATGTAATATATTAATGAGTTTTGTTATGAACCATACTCCGATGCGAGGTATGAGACCGCCGCGTCTTGTCCATGGATTGAGGTTACGTGAGCCGTAAACGACCTCGGCGGTATTCGATTCGGCGACTGCAAGCAGGTGCTGTATGTCTGCTGGATCATATTCAAGATCCGCATCTTGAATAAGCACGAATTCACCAGTCGCATACTCAATACCACGACGTACGGCAGTACCTTTTCCGCCATTCTTTTCAGAATAAATAATGCGCACACTGTCTTCGTACTGCTTTAAAATATCTCTCGTTGCATCATGGGAAGCATCATCTACCACTATGATTTCTTTTTGCCATCCACGCATAGGAGCGACCTGCAAACGATGAAGAATTTCCTTAATCGTCTTTTCTTCATTATAGCAGGGCACAACAATCGAAAGCGTTTTCATACGGCTTAGGACTTGACGATACTCTGTCCTTGGTGATTTTTCCAGTAGTTAATAAGAAAAAGTATTCCCGCCACTCCAAGCAGAATGAGGAACGGCGCTACTGGCATACGATAGCGAGGCGACGATACTGGCCCCGTGAGGAGTGCAAAAAGAATAGTCAGTAAAAATAAGAAGAGGATAGGAGATGATTTTCGAGTGTGGGTATATAACATCATCACCATCATCAAGAAAGCGGACAGGAAGAGCACGAGCCAAGCAATACGCTCTATGAGAGCGAACGGATTCGCGGATAATGCGGAGATAAAAGCATCAAATTGCCCTTGTCGTAAAAGTGCTGAAATATTAACGTCGACGATGGGATCGCCCCGAAGCACACCTTGTAGATGAAGCGAACGTTGCGCATCTTCAACGTCACTCCCGAAGAAAAACGGAACGGTGGTGTAGAGATGGAAAATAGCGTACTGAAGAAGATGGGGCGATAGATACTCCGCAACTGTCTTCTGTTCGGCGTCCGTGTAGATAAATGTACGGAATTCTTGATCCGTTTCGGAAGAACCAATGCGCTGTACCATCTGTGCGTGCAATACGTCTTTCGATATACCCGTTCGCTGGTGCTCGAATTCAAGTACGTTATAAAAAAGCATATTGTACGCCGTGATGCTAGAGAGCGAAAAATGATGCGCGTACATGTAATTACGGTAGGCCCACGGCATCATCACAATAGCAACACCGAAAAGGAGCAGCAGCGATTGCTGCAGTAACATTTTCCGCTGTTTCCTGTACATAAAGAGGATCCAAAGTAGGAATAGCGGGATGACCGGCAAACCTATCGGTCGAACAAGAGCAAGAACGCCCAGAAGCGCTCCGCCCAATAAAATTTTTCGTGAAGTAAGTTCCTCACGAATCAGAACAAAGACCGCACCCAAAAGTACGAACACGAATAACGTTTCCGTTGTTGTTCTTGATGACTGCGTAATCGTCATTGGATCAATGACGTATAATGCCGCAACCACCACTCCTAGTCCTCGCGAAAAGAATCTTGCGCCGATAGCAAATATGCAAAGAGCCGAGAGTGCGACGAGGATAATTTGAGCAAATGGAATCGCGAGATCATTCCCAAATATGCCAAGAAGCACGGCAATGAAAAATGGGTACGCTGGTGTGCGAAAATACTCTGGAGAGGATGTTGCTGTAAGCGAAAAACGATCAGTGTCATGCAACACATGCCCGAGCACATAATACTCATGAGCATCGCCCTCTGAGAAGGTCAGGAAGTGGGTTGTAGTTATTCCATTCGAGCGGGCAAGTGAAAGACTGTAAAAAAATAGGGATGTATACCCAACGAGGACTACAAGAACGATCGTGGAGTACACGCTGACATCAGACTGCCAATATTCACCCACTTTTTTCCTTATGAGATCCATCGTGTGAAATAGTGTTTGCGAATAGTGTACAGATGCGCGACTTGATACACCGCGAATGTAACAATGAGCGCGTTAACTGGTAGCCGATACCGCGCCGTTACCGCAAGACCGATGACAAGCGTCGTGAGCATGAAATACAATACGGCACTTATAGAAATCAGCCCGTATACTGTTTCGATCTCATCCCGCATATAGCGCCATGCGCCAAAAACCGCAAAAAGCGTAATGAGAATCCACGCAATCCTCCCAAAAAGGATCAGGATAATCGGAGTGAAAAAGACCGACTTGATATAGCCTAGGAGCCGTGTGGGGTCTGAGAGAAACAGAAAGAGCGCGGGTTTACCGAGTTTTTCTGGCGGCCGTTCCCCAACATGTTTCAGTACCTCTATCATTCCGTCGTGGATATAGAAATTAAGAGCTGTATTTGCGGAAATAATCGAAAGACCTTTTGGATGAGCCAAGAGTATCGGTATCGCTTTTTTAAGATAGGTATCGCCATTTTCGATTGAAGCGGAACTCGGGTCGACGCCGCCGTGCGCGAGCATCGCATCAAATTCCTCCTGGAAAGTTGTTCCATTTTCAAAAGAAAGAACCGAGGGCACGAGCACCGCATGCAACTGCTCTCCTAATTGCGGGCTCACTCCAAGTACGCCAAACGTCATGTAATTACGTATGAGCCAGGGCGAAAGAGCGATGATAAAAATCATGATAAATATTCCGATTGGTGCGAACGCTGCTCGCATGTTGCTACGGAAATGCCAAAGAATACCCATGGAAAATACGACAGGCAGAAATTCCGATGTTGGCTTTGCAAGTGTGGAAAGGCCAAGCAAGAAACCGCTTGCCCACAAGAACGTCTGTCGCATGCTCTGTAGATAGCGGAACAAAAAAATGATTGAGGAGAGTAACAACACCGTGAAAATCGTCTCGCTATAAAAAATAATTGAAAAGAGAATGCTTACCGGTTCAAGTGCAAGTAATATACCAACAACAGTTATTACCCTAGGGCGTTTTGTTATGAATTCCGCGATTGCCATTCCCAACAGCGGTACCATACTACCGAGCAGTATCTGCACCAGAAGTGGCAGCCAGTACGTACCGAGAATCAAGTAGAGGGACGCTAGGAAAAAAGGCTGCACGGGAGGCCGAATCGAATTCAAAGTGTACGGCGGAGCAAGGTCGCACGAATACCCGTGCCCGTGCAGCACATTCTCACTGATAACGAAATAGCAGTCAGCACCCGAAACGGTCTCTGCTAATTTCCCCTGGCCCGCATGGAGTGCGAGTCCCAAATATAAAAGACGGACTATGCATGCTACGACAAATATTGCGAGTGCAAACTTGTTCCGTTTAAAAAAAGACACTGCTTTATAATACTATGGCATGGGTCTATAAAACTCAACTTCTTTAAGCTATAGTAGGCGTCAATGGATGCCTACGGGTCTACTCCCATGAACTTTTTCCGTTCTCGCCTGTTCCGGGTACTTGCGATTGGCGGAGTAGGATTTATCTGTCAAACCGCTATTTTCGAATACCTTGGGGTATATCTCAAAATCGTGGCGCCGAGCACGGCGGTCGTCATCGGTGCCGAAATCGGTGTGTTGGTAAACTTTTTTCTTAATAATCGTTTCTCATTCCGAGACATATATCCTACGGTGCCATTATGGATGCGTTTGACACGCTTTCATATTGTCGTATCCGGATCACTATTCATCCAGTGGACTATAGTATTCATCACGCAGCACATAACTACGGATCTCCTCACACTGCAGATCGCCTACATCACGGGAGTTGCTATTGGATTTATCTCGAACTACGCGGGATACCGACACTGGGTATGGAAACATCACGAATCCCCCGTGTAATGCGGCATGCTATTCAATTCGATCAATTTTCTCATATTTTTCCCGACGGTCTTTTTTGTATACTGGATGCTTCCTGGGTACCTTCGCCCTTTTTTTGTTTTGGGGGCTAGCTGCCTTTTCTACATGGCATTCGTGCCCTACTACATCCTTATTTTGCTGTACCTTATCGTACTCGACTACATGATGGCGCGTCTTATTGAGCCGGCAACGGGAACCAAACGTCGTTTTTATTTTCTTGTAAGTATCCTTTCGACGATCGCAACGCTCGTCATATTCAAATACTTCAATTTTTTTAACGAAAACATTGCCGCAATCGCCAGCGGTCTGCACTGGAACTATTCCTTAGAAACCCTCGCACTCGTACTACCGCTTGGATTATCTTTCCACACGTTCCAGAGTTTGGCATATGTCATCGAAGTGTATCGAGGACAGTATCCTGCTGAACGCTCCTTCAGTATTTACGCGCTTTACGTAATGTATTTCCCGCAGTTAGTCGCCGGACCTATTGAACGCCCAGGGCACTTATTGCCGCAATTAAAAACGATACAGATTTTCGATGCTGTCCGCGCATTCTCCGGCCTCAGGCGTATGCTATGGGGATTTTTCAAAAAGATCGTCATCGGAGACAACTTTGGTATTCTGGTTGATTTTGTATTTTCACACAGCGCGACTGCCGACGCGTCAACACTTCTCTTCGGCGCGCTCGCATTTTCAATGCAACTGTATGCTGACTTCTCTGGATATTGCGATATTGCTATCGGCGCATCCCAGATGTTTGGGATTGATCTTTCTGAAAATTTTAGACAGCCGTATTTCTCACGCTCTGTGGCGGAATTTTGGCGCCGATGGCATATGTCTCTCTCCTTTTGGTTTCGCGACTACCTCTACATCCCGCTTGGCGGAAGTCATGTAAGTGTGCCGAGGTGGTGCTTCAACATACTCGTCGTATTCGCCGTAAGCGGCCTCTGGCATGGCGCTGGTTGGCATTTTCTCGCTATGGGAGCGTTGTTCGGGCTCTATATATGTATCGGCAGACTCACTGCTCCTTGGCGAAACGTTATCGTCCGAACTCTGCATATACCCGAAAATGTTCGGGGTGTGATACAAATTTTCACCACCGTCGTGCTTGTTACGGTCGCATGGATATTTTTCCGGGCGCAAAGTTTGTGGCAGGCGATTGAGATAACCAGCCGTATCATAACGGAGTGGAGCAAAGACGCGTTCCACTTCCTGCGATGCAGCGACTACTGCGCGTTCTACTATCTGGGAATCGGTCGCAAGGAATTATTGCTGCTTGGCATATCGCTCAGCATACTATTTTTTGTCGAGTACCTGATAGAAAAAAATGTCTCTTTCAGAGCCTGGAATCATCGTTTTGTGCGATGGGGCGCGTATTATGCCCTGACTCTTTGGATACTGTTAAATGCCCATTTCCTGCCGCACACATTCATCTACTTCCAATTTTAGATATGTCTTATTTCCTTAAAACACTTGCCCTTTTTCTTCTCCCTTTTTTGGCCATGTTCATGCCGGCAGCATTTGTGCTTTACCAAGCAGGTGAACTGTATCCGATCGGACATATTGTAGAAGCCTTTACCGCACAACAAATAGTGTTATATGGCCCCGCGTATAGCAACACTCGGCAGGAATTACAGAAAGAAATGGTCATCGTACGCAAACCCGAGGTGCTCGCTCTTGGGAATTCCCGGGTTGGCGAATTTCGAAATGTTTTTTTTAACGAACCAAACGCTTTCTATAACGCAACCGGCGCTATTGGAGCTCTAAGCGATTTCAAGAATTTTCTAGAAGCCGTTGGTCATTACCATCCAAAAATTCTCATCGCTAACATGGATCATTACTATTTCAATCCCGAAGAAGCGAAAAACAATGTCGTAGAGCGATCAAATCCATTTGCATCAACCTCCGGTTGGGCAGATACTATGGTTGAAGCGTTCTTCCGTAATGATGGATGGTGGAAAGTGTATCGTGATTACGCTGAACACAAATTCGCCCTTACCGACCTATTTCACAAGACCACCGTGCAGGAAAAATCTATCGGCTTGCGAGCGATCGCGGAGAAAACCGGCGCCCTGTATGACGGGAGCGACTATTACGGTAAAACAATGACGTCGGCAAAGATTCAGCAAGAGACGCTTGCGTCCATTCACGCACTTGCTGAAGCTATCTCGCCCACGTTCGGCGATTGGTATGGAACGGACATTTCAAAAGACGCGCTCATACAATTACGAGCGTTCCTCGCTTATTGTAAAGAACGCAATATCTTCGTAATCGGGTTTTTGCCACCCATAGCTCACGAAGAATACGTGCGTATACAATCATTCTCTAACGCGTCCTATGATTTCGCGCGTGCTAACCTTGCATCGACTCTCAAGAAAGAGTACCGAGAATACGGGTTTGATTTTTATGACTTTAGCGATATTTCGAAACTGGGAGGATCGGACGCTGAAATGATCGATCCCAAACACGGCTCTGAAAAACTGTACGCACGCATATCTCTCTACATGGCTGCACGGAACCAGATACTCTCTCCGTATATCGATGTTTCTGCACTGAGCACGCGCCTTGAAAAGGCTACGAGCAGTCTCGTGCTTTTCGGACTGTAAGTATACGCGTTACGAAAGAGCTGATAAACGATCTGGTAATAATTTCGTAAAAAGATGACGTAAAAAGCGAGGCATGTACAAGTACGATTCAAATATATTTCGTGCTTCCCGTTGAGCCTCTTCAAATTGTGCGAGGTTGTGATTTTCAAAAAAACGGACTATGTAATCACCGATATGGTCAATATCTTTCCAAGGAACTCGTACGATACATGCGTCATAATCAATCCGATTCTCAAAAGGTAACGGCATATCCGTGTCGATTACAACGGGAATGCGGCCGAGTGATAGTGTTTCGTAGAATCGTAAGGAATAGTTCCCGTCGCCGCGCGGAGCAAGTGTAAAATGAGCCTGTTGTATGGAACGAATATATTCTTCGCGCGCCTGCGCCGGAGAGATTTCGATGGTGTTCCGATGCGCCGAGTACTGCTTGCGTATAATCGTGTTGAGTATAATCCGCGAATCGGTCGCAAGTACGGCAAGCGCGTGGCGCCTGAAATAGATTCCTTGCTTACGAGGCCCATGCCGTACAATGTAATTGCGAATCACATATTGAAATTGTTCTTTTGACCCAGAGAAATCCGCCTTCCCCGTAAATGCAACAATTGGTTTTTCTCCTTTTGGCATTGGTTCATTCCCCCACTCTCTGCCAACGTCTTCAACATATGCGGGCATAAGTATTTCTTGTGGACTGAGCTTCGTGCGGTATGCGGAAGGACGGATAATGATCGCGTCTTCTATTACAATAGGGCCGGGATCATCCTGGTATGCGGAAATGAGCATCTTTTTGTGCATAGTGCGTGCCAACTCCAGACACTTTCGAAGATAGGAAGGGTACCTACGCAAATATACGTACTCATGGGGAAGCACTATCATGTCAGCTTGGTACACGTCAGATACTCGTTCAAAAATACCTTCGTATGACCGAGGCGTCAGTGATTGAAAAAGTTTGTTTCCCACAGATGGATGCTGATCGAGAAATGCGATGCACGGTACATCCGATATTTGTTCTGGAACGAATATCTTATACATGCGCGCTGAATTGATATCCTAACGGATTGCGTTCCATGCTCTGCGGCCGGATCCATACAAACAACGCGTCAAAAATCGCATACGCACAGTAGAGCACGGGTCGCATCACACGCGGGAGCGACAAGACAATTGTGTTGAAATTCGCACGTATCGGACCGCCGCCGATACTTAATATGTGCACATCCTTAAATCCTGCTTCAGACAGCATGCGGACCAAAGCTTCTTGCGTATACCGAAAATAATCATGCGGATCAGGGTGATATCCCGTCCAAAAAGGCACGAACCCAATGAGAACCCCTTCAGATGTAAGCAATCGATGAATTTCTTTCAGTAGAAACTGGTGATTGTAAACGTGCTCAAGGACATTGCATAACAACACCGTATCGTAAGAATGATTTACATACGGAAGAGGATCCTTCTCAAAATCAATTCCGGTGACAGATCCATCGATAGTTTCGACAGTCACGTCTGGCCCTCGTTTGAGATATGTAAAATAATCTGGATTTCTTCCTCCTCCGACATCAAGTACTCGCCCGTTAAGAGTATACTCAGCAAGCGCACGATTCATATAAATCCGAGCGAGCGATTGCCCGGCAAGCAGTTTACGAAGCGTGTGAAAGAAATTGTATTGTTTCATTTTATTTCAAAAAGGAAGAACCTGTGCGCAGGGTCGTCAACGTAGGAACGAGACTCTCTAAGGAAGAGTCCAGCATTTTTCGCAAGCTGCACAAATGCGCGAGTCGAATACGCACGTTTTCCGAGCTCCCAATAATGTTGCCCATTAAATTGATGGGTCTCCCAAAAAAATGGAATCTTGAGGAGAAAAGAGAGACGTCGCATAAGCGGTAATTTTGTACTAAATGAAAATACATAGCCAGGATCCGGAAGCGAGATAATAACGTGATTTCTGGAAACGCGATGCAATTCAGATAGTGCACGTGGCACGTCTTCATAACGAATATGTTCAAGCACTTCCGCAGCTAAGACAGTGTCGAATGTGACGTCTGGAAATGGAAGAGCCGTAACCGATCCGACCACGTCCGGATGGGTATCGTGCGCTATATCACACGTGGTAACCATAATACCCTCTTTACGAAGTGCATCGGTAACTGAACCGTTTCCAGGACCAATTTCAAGCAAAGATGAGGGGTCTGCCTTCCGCACGAAAGCTAGTTGATACCAATATGAAATCCAGCGATCCTTATCCTTATATGAGTCTTTGGTGTAATGGGAGGTCACTACTTGTGGCGCATATGTATTCATAGAATCAGTCTCTCAAGTATACGTGGGATGAGCTTTTGTAACGAATGATATCTACGAATAATTTCGACCCGGTTATGACTCTCTCGTGAGTGAGTGAGTGCCTCTGCAATAGCCTCAGGTGTCGCTGGAACTTTTTGAACCGGAAAGTCCTTGAATGCACTGTTGGTTGTAATAACAGGTAAGTCTGTCGCAAGTGCCTCAAGTACGACTTTATCCAAGCTTCCGGTTTCGCTAGTATGCACGAAACAAGCAGCTTTTCGATATTCGTCTCGTAGATGGGCTTGATTGAGGCCGCCCAAAAAACTAACCCCAGCACGAAGCGTATGCGCGAGTGATTCTAAGTTCTTATGTTCTGGACCATCGCCTGCTATGCGTAATTCGCGACCGGCAAGAGCAACAGCGCGAATGATAAGATCATGTCGCTTGCTTGGCATAAGACGTCCAACAGAAAGTACCCAGTTGCCACGCACAATGCTTGGGTCTGATGAGAAAAATTCCGTATTGATGCCGTGTCCCATGACTCGCACTTTTGAGCTCGGCAAACGGAAACTTTCCTTGGACGCCGTAAGTACGACGTTTGCAAAAAAAGTTGCGATTCTCAATTTCAAATTTACGCTTTTGTGCATATACCATAACGCGACGCGCTTACCCCATATTCGCCAGAGTAATCCTCCAAGCACAACGTATTCAGGATTCATGTGCACAAATACTGCATCGTAACCGTGTCGAAGGCGCCAGATATATGTATAGAAATTTAAAAAGTATTTCACTCGCGACACGCCGTATTCTTTACCGAGTGAATGCACACGCACATTCGCCGGCAGACTATGCTTTCCTTCTTTGAGACAAATGACTTCAACTTGCTCGGTGTGTTTCGCAAATTCCTCAATCCACCGCACAAAGAACCCGAGCATTGAATCTTCACTATCGACCATCTGTGTGACTATAAGTAATTTCATATCCGAGGAAGTGTTCGCGCAAGATCTTCTCTAATGAGATTGGGTAGATTCGCAACAGCACTGAGATGGGTATGCGCCGCCGCTTCTGCATGCATCGAAAGTTCTTGCCGCATTCTCGTGTCCTCAACGAGTCTCATGATACTGAGCGCCAATGCTTTTGGATCAGCCACTGGCGAAACAAGCGCTTCCTCATGATCCCTGAATACTTCGCCGACGATGCCGACATCGGTCGTAATGATGGGAACTCTCGCGAGTGCCGCTTCAATAAATGTGCGGCCGTATCCCTCATAGGCGCTTGCTTGGATAAAAGCTTGCGCGCTCTGTAACAATCCCCAAGCGTTGGCGCGCGCTCCAAGAAATACGACATGATTCTCGAGATCAAGAGAACGTGTTCGACTCTCGAGACGCGCGCGTTCACGGCCATCCCCGACGATAAACAGTCCGACCATTTTGTAGCGGGGCACAACCAGTTTCAAAGCTAAAAGAATATCTTCAATGCGTTTTTCCGGTTCGAGTCGACTTATCGCCATGAGCGAAAAATTAAATGTATGCGCGGGTAATTTTACCGGAGAGGGTACATCTGTTGGCGTGGCAATTG
>JAHFMQ010000013.1 GCA_023267775.1 Candidatus Kaiserbacteria bacterium
TGCGTAGAGCGCGATGATTGCCATGAGTGCGGCTCGTAGCGCAGTGGCGGACGCACCGGCAACTCCGATAAATATAAGAATCGCGAGCGCGCCGGCTACCGCACTCCACCGTTTCCGAAGTGTGGTAAAAGCAAGCGCTGCCATCACCCATTCCGCGACGATCATGACGTTGTAGCCGGACAGGACAATAATCTGGATAAGACCAGATCGAACAAATATATCTTTCAGCTCATTTCCAAGACCGGACTTTCCGCCAATGACGAGACCTCCCGCAAGTGATGCGTATGGTTCGGGCAAAACACGCGACAACCCATCGAGGAATGAATGTTTTATGCGCGCGAAGAGGGCCGGTACGGAATACCACGGAGCTTTGCTCATAACGCGTGCGTACGCGAAGTTCAGTATGAAATGTACGCCACTGCTCTCTAGATATTTATCGTATCGGAAAATCCGTCCGCTATCGTCAAGAAAAGATTCAGGAAGAAGAAGTGTACCTGACACATACACACGATCGCCGACCATAAGCGTCGGATACCGCGGAACAACCGCAAGTATCGTTGTCGACTCTCTATTTTTCGATATGCGAACCGGAACGCGTTTATTGCTGTCGCGCACATCAGGATCGGACACTACTATTCCTTCATATGAAACGCGATGTCGCAGGTTCTGCATGAAGGTGGATGGCAATGGAGTTTCCGAAAGTGAAACGCGGACCATTCCAAAAATGGCGCACAAGCAAAACGCCGCGCCAAGCGAGTACGCAAGGCGCGGCTTCAAAAAAACTGCAGCTGCAAAAAGTATCGTGAGTAGAAACACAAACAAGACTGGTTGCCAATTGAAAATAAACAGCGAGCGGAAGAATATTCCGCTCGCGAATCCGATAACTATCGAAATCAGCATATGCTTATCGTAGCAAACGATAAATCCTTGCCACCACTATTTGCTCGCGCTGTATTCGTCGGCCGTTTCGTAAAAGGTAAACGCCGCAGATTTTTGTCTGCGGCGTCTAAACAAAGGTTAGCTCACTGGCGAAACTTGCCTCGGAGCTTAGCCCAACCCGGGAAATGGGAATAGACCCTCCAAGGATCAGCTGGAAGCCTTGGATCCTCCCTGTATCGCAACCTATACTCCATGGCGAGATTTGAGGACGTCAGACGCAAGGAAACTATAGCCGCAAATGCCTCTTCCCATGTCGGGTAAAGATCTTTCGTTTTTCTTCCCAAAAAGGTGTCCCAGCCTGGGAAATCAGCATAATGCTGGTCTGGCCTGGTGTTAAGCTTCTCATCCTCCTTGTAACGTCGTAGATACTCTTTGCGATTCTCGATACTCAATTGATGTACTGCCTTACTCGCATCCTGCCATGTTGGGTAATATTTATCGAGAAAGGTACACCATCCTGGGAAGTCGGCATAATGCCTATCCGGATTACTGTGAAGTTCTGGATCCTCTTTGTACCGCAACGCGTATTCCTTTTTGTTCCTAGCGCCAAGTGCCCTAGCAGATCTGGATGCTGCTTGCCAGGTTGGGTAAAAGTCCTTCATTTGACCACCAAGGAATACTGTAAGGCCTGGGAAGTCGGCGTAACTATAATCGAGATTACCGACGCTACAGAGCCGCGGGTCTTCCTTGTACCGCAGTCTGTATTCTTTCTTTGTCTTGATGCCTAATCGTCGAGCTGCTGCAGATGCTTCCTCCCATGTGATGTAGAAGTTTTGACGAACGCGATCGATGATATTTAGAAGCGGGACAATCGTTTCTATGAATTCAACACTGGAAATGTTGAGTGTCATCGGAAGTATTGATCCTCGTTCTTTTTTCTTATCGATCGCGTTGTGTTGAACTCGCTCGTCAACATCTTTCCAGAGCGAGTGAACCATCTTAATTCGTTCGCAATTAGAAACAAAATCGAGGACCACTACTTTGTTCTTGCCATCACTTTTTCGTAACCCACGGCCAAGTTGTTGCAGAAAGATTGTCTGCGACACTGTAGACCGTAGGAAAACGAGCATATTGGCTTGTGGTATGTCAACACCTTCGTTAAAGGCGTCGACAACCAATACGGTTCCAATAAGTCCCTGTCGAAACATCTCGAAGCGGACGGAGCGCTCTTTATGAGGGATTCCCGAATGGATCGCAAAACTGTTCGGAATGAATCGTGCCAAGTGCTGACAATGAGCAATTGAGCTGCAGAAGATAATAATCCTTGGATTCTCTAGTTCTGCGACATTACACGCGATGATTTTAGCAATTTCTTGATCTCGTCGTGGAATAAAAATCTTCCGGTTCAATTCAGCAATGGAAATCCTTGTACCGTCATCGGCTCTCAAAGCCTCGGTCAGCTGAATTTCATCGGTCAGAAGTCGATAGTCCACGGGCGTAAGCAGCCCACGTGCCATTGCCTCTTCAAGCGGGAGACTATAAACTTCTTCCCCAAAGATTTGGCGAATATCAAGATCATCAAGGCGATTGGGTGTCGCCGTAACTCCGAGGAGAAATTTAGGCTTGAAATACTCAATCGTGGAACGAAAAGTTCCTGCGCGCGAATGATGACTTTCGTCGACCATCACATACGCAAATTCGTCCACACTGAACAAGTCCTTGTACCGCTCCATGGTCTGCAACGAAGCGAAGAGAAAATCTACCTCATGATAGTCCTTCTCGATGCCATTGAAGTAACCATAGGAATTACCTGTTCCGTTTACCGCCTCAAAAGTCGCTTTTGCTTGATACAAGATGTCATTGTTGTGGCAGAGAAAAAGTACTCTTCCCCCTTGCTGGCTACGCCACTTCTTTGCATCGAATGCCATTACCACGCTTTTGCCGAGCCCAGTCGCCATAACAACAAGCGCTCGGCCACGATCACGGACTGCCTGAACAGTGTCTAAACACGCCTGCTGGTAGTCGTAGGGTTGATACATCAGTATCCTCCATTAGCGTAAAGTTTAGATTAGTTTGTGCTTCCGGCGCTACTAAAGCATATTGAAAAATATAGTCAATTGTGCAAAGATTGACGCGGAAGTTCTTTTCGAAGTCAATTCAACTAGCCAGGAGGTGGTAATAAGATGATTACGCAAATAGTCAGCATTGCCGACTTGCGCCTGCCTCCTGACTTTGTGTCGTGGGGGCTTAAGCCAGCCGCTTTAGAGGTCTTGAAGGTTGCATTTGAACGGCAGGAGATTTCTGTGCGTGACATCGCAGCCTTAATTTCACCGGAGATAGGGAGAGATCATCGACGTTTTAGAGCCATCATCGCAGCGATCGGTAACATACTTAAGTCTCGCGAGACTAGGTTGGTCGCCGATAGCGAAGAGGTTGCCTATCGAGAACGTTTCCCTATAAAATCAGCGCAGATCCTCAAGTTCGAGATGAAGTCAAAGGGAAAACTGAAACCTCAATCCAGCCGCGAAAGCAATTTCGAAGAACTGGTAGAGGATCGACGCCAAAAGGAAAAAGCAGACAGTTCTTCTATCGCTCAACGCAAGACTCAATTGTTATCTCACGGAGAGGAGCAGGAACTCATACAGAAGATCGTTAATGAACAAGATCTTGTGTCTCGCAACAAGCTTGTGGAGCATAATCTGCGTCTCGTGCATTGGATGGTGCAGCGCAAGTTTCGCTGGGCGTTGCAGAAGATCGAGTACGACGATTTGGTGGGCTATGGAAACGAGGGTCTCATAAAAGCTGCGGGGAAATTCCGACCTTTAAAAGGAAATAGGTTTGCAACCTACGCTATCTGGTGGATACGCCAACGCATCTCTCAAGCTATCTTTGATGAGGGAGATCTGATTCGTATACCCATCGACATGCATAGGGTTCGAGCAAAAATCTTGAAAGTGGCAGAGGTGAAAGCAGCTGAACTCGGGCGCGTACCAACACTCGAGGAAATTGCTCAAGAATCTGGACTGCCGAAGAAGAAGATCGAGCGAGTACTGTGCCATATACGGTTTGATGTTGTATCGCTCAACCAAGAGATTCACGGCTCTCGGAACGATGGTAGGGAGTCGACAATTGGCGATTTCATCCCCGACACAACTACAGCAAATCCTAGAATCCTGATCGAAGCTCGGCAGGAACTTGCAGTCGCAAAAAGCCGTATCGACGAAGTATTGGCGAGCCTTACCAACATGATTGGCCAATCGAAACGTAACATCGATATTTTCAAGATGGTGTATGGTTTCGACGGATCAGGTAGTCACCGAAAGTTTGCAGTGGTTGGGCAACAATATGGGATGTCGAGTGAACGCGTTAGTCAGATTGTCAGGGCCATCTGGCAGAAGATTAATGATCGCGGTTCAGACATGAGCCATGATCGACTCTTGGAAGAGCTTGAGCGTGTCGATGAGCTCGAAAAGATTGCTACCTCGATTGATTGACCAAGTGGGAGCCGCCTAACAGCGGCTCCTTTTTTCATATGCACCACTGTGATCCATCGCGTCGTTGGCGAGCGCATCAGCGTCGCTATTCTCTTCTCGCGGGACGTGCATGAACGAGACACTTCCGAACGCGCTGGCGGCGTGCATGAGCCGCGCATACTGCTCTTTCAGGACCGGATGCTTCACCTTGTATTCCTTCTTCATTTGTTTCACCACGAGTTCACTATCCATTTTTACAACAACTTCAGTCGTTTTCCGTTTCGCTTGAGGTACGAGTTTGATGAGCACTTCAAACGCGAGAATCACCGCTTCATATTCAGCGAAATTATTGGTGCGGTGTCCGAGAAATTTCGAAACACTCGCAACTGAATTCCCGAGTGAATCACGAATCATAGCTCCGGCGCCAGCAGGTCCCGGGTTTCCGCGTGCGCCGCCGTCGGCGTGAATAGTGAAATGCATACCGGCTACTATACAGTAAAACCAACCACAAAAACCTTTCGCTCGCTGGCTTCAAGTCTGTTTTAAATAATTTTTATGTCGAGAAGTCGCAGACGGACAGGATTCCCGCGCGAGAATGTATCGCGTTCAAGGTGCGCGAGTATATGTATTTGTCGGCCAGCATGAAGCGTTTCGGCAACACGTGCAAGAGATCCTTTCACGAAAAACATGACAGCATCAATGTTGCGTCCGGACCCATCAGCTGAACCTATTTTAATTTTCAAATGCTCTTCTCCTTTTCCGAAGCGTGAAATCTCTCTGACGGTAACCTCCCGCAATAGAAACACCGGTTTTTCATTCTGCATACCAAATGGAGCAAGGCGTTCGACTTTTACAAGAAATGAATTGGTTGTTTCTTCTGGAAGCACATGAGCGTCAGCTCGAAGTTCAAGTTCATCAACCACGGTTTTATTATGAGTGAGTTTTTCATACGCTTCCACAAGTCGATCTTCAAGATAAAAAACTTCGGTATCAGCAACGGTGAAACCACCAGCAGCTTTATGTCCACCAAATTCAACAAACGTTTTTTCAGCCGTCCGCATGAGATCAAGAATATGTAGTGATCCGCCACTCCTTACCGAACCTTTCAAACGCGTATTCCCTTCTCTTCCCCACAAAAACACTGGCCGTTCGTATTCTTCCGCGATCGTATTTGCCACAAGTCCGAGAAGCGCTGGTCGCCATTCGGGATCACCGAGTGCAATCACACTGCGCATTTCCCCGCGCTCTTTTATGCGCACGTGCACAGCGCGCGTAATGGCGCCAGCTTCAGCCTTTCGTGTCCGATTTGCTTTCTCAATTTTTTTAGCAAGCGTGTCAGCTTCATTTTCATCAGTTGTGGTAAAAAGGCGAAAGGCATCGCGGGCGTCCCCCATTCGGCTCGCCGCATTCACCCGTGGAGCAATCATGAAACCAACATCGTCTTCTGTAATTTTTCGTTGTTCGACTCGCATGCCACGACATAATTTCTGTAAACCAACCCGTGGGGACTTGCGCATGACTTTGAGTCCATAGGTAGCAAGAACGCGGTTCTCATCAACAAGCGGAACCATATCTGCGATGGTCGCGAGCCCGACCATGTCGAGTAACCATTTTTCCCAACCGACGGGGACACGATCGCGAAGTTCTGGCGCAATCAAGAGCGTTGCACAAACTAATTTCCATGCGACGCCTGAACCACAGAGTCCGCGGAATGGATACGTCTCATCAACGCGCGCGTTTGGATTAATGACCGCAAAAGCGTCCGGCAATTTTTCACCCGGAAGGTGGTGATCAGTGACGATGACATCCATGCCAAGCTCTTTCGCACGTGCCACAGGTTCGATATCGGTAATACCAGAATCTACGGTGACAATCAGTGTTACCCCACTCTTCGCAAGCTGTTCAATGCCGCCGATATTCATGCCATACCCTTCTTCGTGGCGGTGTGGAATGTAATTTTCAAAATTCGCTTCCGCTTTTTTAAGAAAATCGTGGAGCAATACGCCACCAGGAATTCCATCGCAGTCATAGTCGCTCCAGACTGCAATTTTCTCTTTTGAGAGAATTGCATCGGCAAATCGCTGTGCCGCTTTTTTCATGTCGATCATCAAAAATGGATCGTAGATATGATTGTCGTAAGAAGGATTGAGAAATTTTTCTGCCGCTTCTTTGGTTAGAATGCCGCGACGTGAAAGAAGCGCGGCCGTGAGGTCGTCATACGAAGCAAGTTCAGTACGAAGAAGTTCTTCAAGCGGATCGTGGAGCAGGAACATGTAGGGGTTATTGTATACCTCGTGAGATACCACTTTAGGCAAGAATGGAATCGGATGTGCACCAAATATCTCATGGGGTATACCCCGTGAGATATTTTCTCGACCGCTCCCAACGTATATTAATCGGCTATCTCACGGGGTATACTGCCCTCATGCAGGAAGACACTATTTTTATGAAAATAATTCGGCGGGAGGTTCCGGCCGATATTGTCTATGAAGACGATGACACAATCGCGTTTCTCGACATTAAACCAATTCGAATAGGACACACATTAGTCGTACCAAAGAAAATATCGAGAAATATTTTTGACATGGATGACGATACTGCAGCAGCTTTTATCAAAACAATAAAGAAGGTGGCCCGCGCAGTAAAAGAAACAGTTCGCGCCGACGGAATCAATATCGGCATAAACAATGAACGGGCAGCCGGGCAAATCGTATTTCATGCCCATGCACATATCATCCCGCGTTTTCTCGACGATGGTCTTAAGGTCTGGGGCCGTGGCAAAGACTATTCTCAAGGAGAAGCCATCACGATTTCTGAAAAAATTCGCGAGAGGATAAAGCAAGACGCCGACACATAGAAGTGCCGGCGCCGAAAGACTCGCTACTCTCGTTCACGAGCGGGTGAAAAGAAGCTGAGCAGCAAGGTTAACCCGCCAATCGTCACTGTCGCTAACGCGATGACCATCAAAAGCTGGTCCATGACAGACTCCTTTCTTTACTGAGTTAATTGCGGATGTCTGGTGCCAGACTATCACGTATTATTATTCTTGTCAAGTGCCTCAATGCCCGGCAAAGTACCCTTTGCAATGAAGTCGAGCATGGCTCCTCCACCGGTTGAAACGAAAGAAAAGCGAGGTAATAGGCCGAGATTTTCGATAGCGGCAATAGTGTCTCCTCCTCCGACTACCGAGTGTGCATCTGACTCTGCCACCGCGCGTGCGAACGCATCGGTAGCATCGATAAAGTTCCGCTCATAGTTTCCCAGAGGACCATTCCAGAGAATATTTTTTGCTTTTTTGGCGAGATCGGCGAGAAGTGCAGAAGTGCCAGGACCGTCATCGAGAATCACTTCATCCGATTGCACCTGACCTTCAGTTGCAATACGCGCACTCATTCGTGCATCTATCGCGCTCATGTTTGCAGAAGAGATAACGAGCGAGTCGATGGGCAATACCAACTTAGGATTCGCAAGGATTTTTTTAATAGAATTTCCGGCAGTATTAGAAACAAGCGACTTTCCTACTTCCTGTCCTGCGACCTTCAGAAAATCGTTGGCAAGTGCTCCACCGACAAACACATGATCATACGTTTTCAAAAGTGTGGTGAGCACAGCTTCCTTGGTACTAAATTTTGCGCCACCGATAACTGCAAGCGCAGGATGTTTCGGTTTCAGCGCTTCTGAAAGCTCATTAACCTCTTCTTCAAGCAGAATGCCCGCATAGCTGGGCAAAAATTCAGGAACACTGACGATCGACGCATGCACGCGATGACAGGTATCAAAGGAATCTTCTACGAATACATCAGCTAGTGCCGCAACTTCCTTCGCGAATGCCCGGTCGTTCATCACTTCTCTTTGATCCCGTCGCAAATTTTCAAGAACGAGAATTTTCCCAGGCGCTAGTTCTCGTACTGCTTTGCGGGCACGCTCGCCAATAGTCTCGCCAAAAAAAGAGACTCCTGAAATAAGTTTGCCAAGTGCTCGCGCGACGGGCTCAAGAGTCTCTGTTCCTTGTTCTCCAATATGACTGATAAGAATGACCTTAGCGCCGCGCTCAGAGAGAAACTTTATGGTCGGAAGGGCACGGCGTAATCGGTAATCATTTGTCACCTTTCCATTTTCAATGGGCACATTGAGCGCAGTGCGAACCAAAACCGGAATATTTTCGAGCTCTGGAATATCACGTACGGTGCGCATTGTTATGACAATTGTTTTACAAGTTCTCTGAACACTACCGGATCTGCGGAAGCATGTCCCACAAGAAAACCATCGACACCTGAACTTCCCGCAAGTCCGCGGATGTTACTTGGTTCAACTGATCCACCGTATAAAATAGTTGTGTGACGGGCACTTTTCCCTGGCAAGAGTTCTCCAATTACTTTTCGAATATAGAGAACCATTTCAGCAAGGTCTCCAGACTGGATTGCGTCAGTTGCTGTTTTACCAATTGCCCAGAGGGGTTCATACGCGATGATAACCTGTACGCGTTCTTTTGGTGTCAGTGGCCCCATCGCAGCAGTTAATTCCTCTCTAATGTAAGAGAGATAACGACCTTCTCCATCACGTTCATGTTCACCAACACATAGAATTGGTAGCATGCCGTGCGCAAGCGCGTGAGCAAGTTTTTCAGAAATGACCGTATTCGTCTCGCCGAGTGCGCGTCGTTCAGAATGTCCGATGATGGCATAGGTCGCTCCGGCGGCGACATACGACTGAGCCGTCACTTCCCCTGTCTGAGCGCCGCCTGTTGTTCGCGAAACATCTTGCGCTCCGAAAGAAACTTTTGATTTGTTCCGAATAGCAAGCGCCCCAAGAAGTGGTGCTGGTGGTGCAAGAACTATATTGACTTTAGAAACATGAGTGAGCCTCTTACTTACCGCAAGGAGCTTCTTTGCTTTTTTCAGATCCTCAACATAAGCCTTCCAATTTGCGACTATAAGCATAGGTTCATGATAGCAGGTTCTGAATTATCGTCAGACTATTTTGAAATTGAGTAGGTGCGGGGCACAATAGTCCACGATCCGCCGGGTCCGTTGTAGAAACTCTGGCTCTGCAAGCCGCTGACATAGGTCACAAAAGCATTGTTGCTGAGAGAAAGTCCGTAACCAGTAATCTGATTTGCGCTCGCATTGTTGCTGACCTGGATAGTTCCCCGGGAAGCATATAAGATGACGCTTTGTGCATTGTTACTGAGACTGATTGCATTGTTGCCTGAGTTGGTGCTGAGAACCATCGGATAACTTCCTGAGCTGCCGTTTCCGGAAACGGTCATATTATTTGAAAGAGAGGCTGTACCAAGAGTCGATTCACTTCCTGGGACATCGGCAATCAATATTGCCCCCTCATTGCCAGTGGTTGCAGAGACCGTGAGTCCAGAATTATTCCCAAATAATATATTTCCTTTCACCCACACAACTCCCCCAAGTTTCAAGGTACCGTTTATCGTTAAGTTCCCATTTATTTTCTGAGGACCAATTGTCGGTGTACCACTCACGGTATAGGGTCCAGCGGTCACTCCTCCTGCCGTAGCGATTGTTTCCCAAGCTGCAATTTGAGCATCTGAAATTGGCATAGATGCCGTCGGCATATCGGCGCTTCCTGGATACTTTGTTCCGGTGACGGGGCAGTTCGATATTGTTTGGTAATACGCATCAACATTAACGTGGCAGTTAGAGAGCGTATGCGCTCGCGCCGTTCCTTGTACCGTGACTCCGCTTATAGTTGAGGCACCAGCCGCGGTTGCATCGCCGGTGATGATACCGCTACCAGTGACGCTCCCATTTGCATAAAGGTTGCCAGTTACCTGAGCATTGTTGTTCATAGCAAGGCCTCCTGCTCCGACTTGCGCCCCGTAACGGAATGACACAATTGAAGTATTGATGTTTGCGAGTGCTGTTATTGTTTTAACAACGAGAGGGTTTGCCAAAGTTGGAACCGTGCCGGTGGCGATTAAGCGTTTTGTATTTGTATTTACATCAGACACAGCAACAGAATAGACTCCGGCACCGAGCGAAACATTCGATTCGCCTGTGTAACTTGCGTTTTGATTTAATTGCGATATCGCTTCGTCAATACCAGCTTCAGCAAGAGCGAGCGCTTGTGTCGTCGCTACATTGTATCGGGCACTTCGTGTTGAAGCAGTTATCGAATTGAGGTACGCGCTTCCAGCCGTAACAAAGATACCGAGGAAAATGAGTGCGAGGACCATGACGTAGCCTCGGGAAGATAGGGGTGATGAGAAATGATTCATATTAAAGTTTGTTAGTAATTACGTAATCGAATTTGCTCACGGCGGTGATCAGTATAGGTCTGTTGCCTAACGGTTGTTTGTGTCTGTACATCAACTGTTGTCGTTGTTGCGTTGGGAATAACACTATTATTATACGTAAACGTGAAGGAAGAAATATTTGAACTTAATGCTTTTGTGCCAGTTGCACGGTTACTGAGAGCATTTTTGTCGATTATTCGATAGGCCATGGTTCCGGTGGCATAGAACGCTACATAGTCGTACGTGTTAGCAATTACGTACCCAGAAGAATCTATCGATGGTAACTCAAGAACTAATGAGGTTGTTGTTGAAGTATAGGTAGCCGCTCCCGGGAATGTGTGCGATAAGACAAATGCATCAGCCGGTAGTGTATATAATTCTATTTCCCGCATCACGAGAGTTGCGGACCCCGATGATGTTGCAATAGCCTGCTCATAAGTCGAAGACTTGGTGAATATGTACATAAGTAATACCAGCGCAATCATTACTGAGACACTGAAGGCGATGATTATGACTGTTTCGATAAGTGTAAAAGCGCGACGTGGATTGCAGGAGGGGTTCATCATGGAAGTCCACCAGTTTGCGCAATAATGGTCGAAAGTGTCACAGTGCTTGATGCCGATGAACCAGGATCAAGCCATACGACACTCACGGTTACCTGCTTTGCTTTTGTGTTGTAGGTGCTTACAGCGAAAGTTGTCGTCGCTGCTGTCGGGAGCGTGCTCACGAGACTATCCGAAAAGGTCGTGTACCCAGGAAGCAACGCGTACCCTAGAGAACGCACGTACTCAAGTTCGTTTTTTGCAATAGAAAGTGCGATGCCTTGGTTTTTCGAAACGCGGACGAGCGTTGCGCTCTGAAGAATTGCTTGAAGCATGATTAACATGACTCCAAGCATAAAAACTTAAATGACGACCTCTAAAAGCGTGAATCCCCGGGAAGCTTTCATATTTAGACGGCTGATGAAAGCTGGTAAATAGGCGAGATCATCGAGACTGCAAAAATACCAACAAAGGTACCGATGACAAGCATGAGAACGGGTTCAATGATGGTCGAAAGATCTTTTGTTTTTTGAGCAACGTCTTCTTCATAAAATTCTGCAATTTGTCGAAGCATCTCAGAAACTTTCCCGGTCTCCTCCCCAACTGCAAGCATATCGCTCATCAAAATCGGATAGAGTTTCGTGTGTTCACTAGACGCCATTGAAAGAGGCTCTCCTTTTTTGACGTGTTCTTCGGCTTCAGTAAACACTTTTGCATATGCGGGCGCATGTACCACCTCTCGGGTAATAGAAAGAGCTTCAAGCACTGGTACGCCAGCAGAAAGAAGTGAGGAAAGTGTACGCGACGCTCGCGCAGTATAGGTCTCACGCACAAGTTCATTTATGACGGGCATATGAAGCGCGCACGCGAGGACGATCTTGCTCCCTAGTTTTGATCGTACAAAAGCGACTCCACCAAAGACAAATAGTAAGAGCACACTAAGCACAATTGGTACGTGAGCGACCATAAAGTTTGAGAGAGCAACAATCATGCGCGTCGCAAGCGGAATCTGTACTCCCAGTTGAGTAAACGTTTTAGTGAGCGTCGGAACGACATAAATAAGCATGAGAATACCGACAATAAGAACCGCCGAGAGGACTATCGATGGGTAGATCATCGCTCCTCTGATTTTACGAATGAGCTCATCAGACCGTTCCATCTGTACCGACACCACAGTTAGAGAATCAGCTAATGAGCCTGACTCCTCGCCTGAACGAGCCATGGCAACAAATATTTCTGGAAATACTTTAGGGTAAGCGATGAGTGCTTCATGAAATGACGACCCTTGTTTAATTGCCTCAGAGATCCCGACAACAATTTTTTTAAGTTGCTTATTGCTTGATTGTCGTTCGATAACTGAGAGAGCACGAGAAATAGAAAGTCCTGCCCCAAGCATGGCCGAAAGATTTTTCGCTGTCCGAATAATTTCTCGACGCTTGATTCCAGTACCAAACGTAATATCGAGCCATGCAGGCATTTTGAACCCACCACTTCCTTCCTTGATATCTACAACCATACCGCCCTCTTTTTGAATTAAGTCATACACCGCGAAGCGTGATGGCGCTTCAAGTATGCGAGTCTGATCAGGTGCACCCTGTTTTCGTACGATGACGCGGTATTTCATGCTTATTCAGTTACGGCGCGGAGCACCTCTTCAATACTGGTGATGCCGCGCGCCGCTTTGTAAAGGCCATCCTGAAACATCGTAAGCATAGCCTCTTTCTTCGCTTGCGTCTCGATAGCGTCGCTTGTACTTGAACGAAGAATGATTTCGCGGATTGCAGGAGAAACCGCGAGTACTTCATGAATACCAATACGGCTCTTGTAGCCGTCTTCAGATTCTGCCGATGGTGTAGGGTGATAAAAAGGGATATCATCGAGCGTCGAACCTTTTTTAATGAGTCCTTCATCTTGAAGAGCTTTAAACGCGACATTAAAATCCTCGTCGCTGCCGATTTTTGATCGCATAACTTTATCAAGCGAATATTGTTCCTTATTGTCCATAAGTTTTCGTACGAGACGCTGTCCGACCACAACGCGAATAGTTGAAACAAGCAGAAACGGTTCAATACCCATATCAATAAGCCGAGGAATCGCGCCCGCGGCGCTGTTGGTGTGAATCGTTGAGAGCACCAAGTGACCAGTGAGTGCGGCATTTATCGCAAGCGACGCTGTCTCGCTGTCGCGAATTTCTCCGACCATGATGATGTCTGGATCTTGGCGCACAAGGGAACGAAGTCCGTTGGCAAACGTGAATCCAATTTGCGGATTCACTTGCGTTTGATTCACTCGTTTCATTTGGTACTCGATAGGATCTTCGACGGTGGAAATATTTACATCCGGACGATTCAGAATATCGAGCATGGTATAGAGCGTCGTCGTTTTCCCCGAACCAGTTGGACCGGAAATGAGAATAATTCCAGTTGTCTGTGAGAGTGCTTTATGAATACGTTCCATGTTTTCGCCGTGAAGCCCCAGTGCATCAAGCGTAAATCCTTCCCCGGTCTCTCGCAGAAGACGCATAACTGTTTTTTCGCCGAAGAACGTCGGAAGTATTGAAACGCGGAACGAAACACGATCTGCCTCGGTCTCCATTTTGAAGCGGCCATCTTGCGGCAAACGTTTTTCGTCGAGCTTTAGATTCGCGAGCACTTTAATACGCGCCGTGATGCCCGCCGCAGCAGACTTCGGCAGTGTCATCGCATCATGGAGGATTCCGTCGATGCGATAGCGCACGAGCACCTCGTTTTCCATCGGTTCTATATGTACGTCTGAAGCTCCTTGAACTATCGCGTGGCGCAAGAGTGTGTCCACGATGCGGACGATCGGCAGGTCTTCGGCCATCTGTTTGAGCTCATCACCTGAAAGATCTTTATTTCCGGCGGAAACAACGTGGATCTTCCCTGCCTCGGTTGAAATAATGTCGCCGAACTCATCTTTCAATGATTTCTGATATTGAAGAAGTGAATATTTAATACTGTCCGTATCAGTTAGTCGCGGCAATATCTTTAACCCAGTCTTTTTTCGTACAGAATCAATAGAGGCAAGGTCCTCGACGTCGAGCATCGCGACTTCAAGCGAATCCCCTTCCTTTCGAAACGCGATGATGTTATGCGTTCGTGCAATTGGTTCTGGTATGAGCGCAAGAATATCTGCCGGGACGCGATGTTCCTTCAAGTTCACGAACGGGATGCCGAGTACATACGCCTGAATACGACGAAGCGCATCATCAGTCATCGAACCTCGCGCAACAAGTATGTCGCCGAGAGACTTCCCAGTCTTCTCTGCTTCCTCGGCCGCCGCATCAAGTTCTTTCTTGGCGACAACGCCGGAATCAATGATAAATTCCTTCAGCTCGCCTTCTGAAACGTGCATATGCGGTAAAGTATACCCTGTGAGATAACTTTTACTCAGCAGTTGTACACCATTGAGAATAATTATCTCACGGGGTATAGCGTGTATTGCCCCCGGCAAAGTGAGGATTCCACTAAAACTTCCTTATAGTAAAAAGCGGGCGCACC
>JAHFMQ010000046.1 GCA_023267775.1 Candidatus Kaiserbacteria bacterium
AAAGGAGTCGATGCGAAATTTGTTGAAATTGGCACTGAGGAAGCTGGTTCGGAAAAGGGAATGGATGGAGGACGTATTTTTTCATATGGCGCCAAGAAAAATTGGTGGAGCAGATCGGGCGTGCCAACAAAGATGCCTCCAGGGGAGATCGGCGGACCCGATTCGGAGGTTTTTTACGATTTCGGCATGCCTCACGACACAAAATTCGGAAAGGAGTGTCATGTGAACTGCGACTGCGGACGTTTCGTCGAGATCGGGAACTCCGTATTCATACAGTTCATCAAGCAGATGGATGGAACATTTAACGAACTGCCAAATAAAAACGTCGATTTCGGTGGTGGGCTTGAACGTCTTGCATTTGCAACAACAAGGAATCCAGATATTTTCCTCATAGATGTGTTCGACGCGGCTCGAACCGTGCTTGAAAAACGTTCAGGGAAGAGCTATGGCGACGACACTGCGACGCGCTCATTTCGTATCATCCTTGATCACATGCGTGCCACATCGTTCTTCATCGCTTCTGGTATTCGTCCATCGAATACGGAGCAGGGATATGTGCTACGGCGTCTTATTCGCCGCTCCATTCATGAAGCTGACAAACTCGGTATCAAGGAAGCAGTGCTGGTCGAAGTTGCGGAAGGTTTTGGCGCGGCATATAAAGAGGCCTATCCTTTTGTACATGAAGCGGCGAATGTAATTCGCGAAGAACTTGAAAAAGAAGAACTGCAGTTTAGAAAAACACTTGCAAATGGTCTGCGAGAACTGGGGAAAATGGGGAACAGCATTGACGCATTTACTCTTTTTACGACGTATGGGTTTCCAATTGAACTTACTGAGGAAATTGCGAAAGAACGTGGCGTCACACTTGATATGAATGGGGTCATGGTAAAAATGGAGGAACATCAGGCTCTCTCACGCGCTGGGGCAGCACAGAAATTTGCGGGAGGGCTCGCTGATCATGCCGAGCAGACCGTTCGCTACCACACCGCGCACCACGTTCTTCTCAAGGCGCTCCAGATGGTATTAGGACCGAACGTGCACCAGCGCGGCAGCAACATCACAAGCGAACGTCTCCGCATCGATTTTTCATATGGCCAGAAAATGACTGCGGAGCAGAAAGCTGAAGTGGAAAAAATTGTGAACGAAAAAATCGTCGAAGAAATTCCTGTCATTCGTACCGACATGGAAAAAGAAGAAGCCGAAAAACTGAATGCCGAACATGAGTTTGGTGTTCAATATCCGGACATCGTTTCGGTCTATTCTATCGGTCCGCTTGAGAATGCATTTTCAATTGAATTTTGCGGCGGCCCCCATGTTTCTAATACGCGCGAACTAGGAACCGGCGGTACACATTTTAAAATAATGAAAGAAGAAGCCTCCTCATCTGGCGTTCGACGCATCAAAGCAGTGCTAGAATAAAACGATGAGTTTATTAGATTCTCTTTTGGGAGGGACTCGCGCCAAATCAATTTTATTTATCGACATTAGCGCAGACTCGGTTGCTGGTGCGTATACGTATTATAAAAATAACGAGCTGCCAGCGCTTTTGTATTCAAGACGTTTCCCCATTGAGATCCGAAAAGGCGAGCCGCATGAAGAAGCCATGCTCCGAGCTCTGAAACTACTCGGGGAGACGCTCGTACGTGAAGGCGCTCCTGCGCTTATGCGTGCATGCGGTAATGGACGTGCTGAGACCATACTTGTTTCGATTGATGCGCCGTGGCAACAAACGACGATTCGAACGGAGCATTTTGGCAAAAAGTCTACGTTTGTTTTCACAAAACCTATGGTCATGACAGCTCTTGAGAAAACGAGTATCGCACCAGACGGGAAGTATCTTGCGGACGAAAGTATCATCGGCACCATTTTGAACGGGTATGAGACACGCGATCCGTATGGGAAGAAGGTGCAGCGGGCTGAGGTCATCATCCTCACTTCATTTGTTGAGGAAAAAATCGCGACCGGCATCGCTGTGCTCCTTAAAAAGCTCTATCACACAGAGCACGTGTTGCTTATTGCAGGCACCTCACTGCGCTACCAAACAATGCTTAAAATATTTCCTCATGAACGCGATGCGCTCATCTTTGACGCCGCAGGATCTCTCACATCAATAGGGCTTGTGAGGAGAGGTTTGTTGGTGGCAGTGGTTGAAGTTCCGAGCAAATTCACTGCCAACTCGTGGATTGAACAGATAAGCACGCAACTGACAGAACTCTCAAAACAATATCCCTTGCCGCGTACTATTTTTCTCCTTGCTCGAGAGCCTGAAATAACCTTACTTCATCAAAAACTTGATGCTACAAAACTATCGAAATTATGGCTGTCAGATAATCCGCCCAAAATCGTCGCCGTTCTTACCAGTCATATAGCAAGCTCGATACGTCAGGTGACCACGGCACAACCGGACCTCCAAATGCTTCTTATGACGCTGTTTGGACAAAATCGTTTACCGGAAAAGAAAATTGATACACACAGTACAGCTATTCTTGCTGAGTAAGTTACTGCTATACTATCCCCATGCGTACACTCGATGATATTATTCCGCCTTCGCGTCGTAAGGAATCTGACTCCGTGGGCCCCAGTGGACGACCAACACTAAAGCTTTCAGAACGTCCTCCAAAGTTCCCGTTTACAATGAGTATTGCGATAGTTCTCATCATTGCTTCATCGATTGGCGCGCTGTTTTATTTTTCAAGTTCTAAAATTGAAGTAACGCCGAACACTGTCTCTGCTGCAGTACAAAGCTCTTTCACCGCAACAAAGAGCAGCGGTACGCTACCGTTTGAGATCATAACTGCACAGAAAATCGCTTCTCAAAGCGTAAAAGGTGGCGGAACAAAGACTGTTAATTCAACCTCTTCCGGAACCATCACTATCTACAATACACAATCGAAAGCTCAGAAATTGATAACCAACACACGTTTCGCAACCGCAGCGGGACTTATTTTTAGGATAACTTCTGCGGTAACTATTCCGGCGGGAAGCACCTCAAAACCGGGAAGTGCCGTCGTAAAGGTCAATGCCGATAAGGTGGGTGCGACCTATAATATTGACCCAACATCGTTCACCATTCCTGGACTTGCCGGTACGCCCCAGGCAAGCCAAGTCTATGCGCGTTCCTCTAGTCCTATGACCGGAGGTGCTTCCGGGAGCGTACCCGTGGTCGATGCAACTCTTGAGTCTCAAGCTCGAAGTGCTCTGAAGACAGCTCTCGCGCCAGACCTTCTTACAAGTATTAAGACTCAAATTCCTGCAGGGTATGTTCTCCTCACTGGCGCCGCAACAACGACCTACCAAGTTCTGACATCGACTCCTTCTGTAACGACAGGGCAAGTTGACGTAAAAGAGCAGGGAACCATGACTGCGGTCATATTTCCAAACGCCGCTCTTGCATCAGTTGTAGCTACTTCTATCAGTGGCATCGGGTACCATGGTGAACCCATCACTCTTTCATCCACCGACGGCCTAGCCCTCATGGCCACAGGCGGGATGCCAGACCCACAATCTTCATCATTCTCGTTCGTTCTTTCAGGCACAGCCCCACTCATATACGGCATAGATCCAGCTCGGATTGCTGCTGCTGTAGCAGGCAAAACCCGGTCAGCCGCAGAGGTTGCCCTTACAAACTATCCAGAAGTAAAGCGTGCGGTTATCATTCTGCGACCATTCTGGAGGCAGACCTTTCCTCAGGACCCAGCCTCTATTACGGTCGTCAAAGCAACAAGTGGATATTGACGATTTTAGAGGCGCCTGCTACATTATTTGAGCATCTAGCACGAACTTAATGAATCCCGAATGACTGGCAGCGAAGAAACTAAAACAACGGCGAATGGAACCGTTGAAGAAGTTCTGCCAAATTCGCTTTTTCGAGTTCGTTTGTCTGCAGCGGCAAACGCATCTCCCGAAGAGGGAGATGCCGTTGTGAGTGGAGAAGGAGAACTTCTTCTGGCCTATCTTGCAGGCAAGATGCGTTTGCACCGCATCCGCGTTTTGGTTGGCGATCAGGTGGAAATGGTACTCGATCCTTATGGGGGTCGCGCGAGAATTGTGCGTAGATTAACCTAGAAAATGTAGATAATTATTATGAAGGTTCGTGCATCGATAAAAAAGCAACAGCCAGGTGATCAGCTCGTCCGTCGCGGTGGGCGCCTTTATCGTATCAACAAGAAAAATCCTCGCCGCAAGGCGCGCCAAGGCTAGAATCTATTTAGATAATTTATTTTATAATTTTTACGTATGCGTATCGCCGGCGTCACCATCCCAGATAACAAGCAGCTCGCATATTCGCTGCCGCTCATTTTTGGCATTGGTCCAACCCGTGCGCTCGAAATTTTACAATCAGCCGGTATAGCTCCAACCAAGAAAGGAAGCGATCTCAACAATGATGATGAACAGAAGATTCGCTCGCTTGCGGAGGGATTTCTCATTGAAGGCGAACTGCGCCGAGAAATCGGTCAGAACATCAAGCGTCTCAAAGATATCAAATCAGCTCGTGGCGATCGTCATGCACGCGGACTTCCTGTTCGTGGACAGCGCACGAAGACAAACTCACGCACGCGCCGTGGCAACGTCCGTAAGACGATGACCTCCGGTCGCCGTACGTTGGAGAAGACGTAATCGGCTTCGGAAACCCAGCACCAATTTAAACCCTTATGAACACCCATTCACAACGAACCGATTCCTTAGACGCCGCTCACATCGCGAAAGTCGTTCGCGCATTGAAATTGGCGCTGGGCATAGGATTTTCTAACTCGCTTCGCTCCTAATAAAATCCTATGGGTAAAAAACGTATCATCAAAAAAAGTGGGAGAGGCATGGACCAGGGCCGCAAGGAGCGTGCCATGTCAAAAGTCACGAAGCGACACCTCGAAAAGGGCATCCTTCATGTTGAGGCAACCTTTAATAACACGAAAGCCATTCTTACGGACGAGAAGGGTAATGCCATTATTTCATCGAGCGCCGGTGCACTTGGTTTTGCTGGTGCACGCAAGTCCACTCCGTACGCTGCTGCTAAAGTTGGAGAATTCTTGGGAGAAAAAGGTGCCACAATCGGTCTTAAGGAAGCCACGGTTATCATTCGCGGAGTTGGCGCAGGTCGCGAATCTGTCCTCCGTGCATTTTCAAGCAAGGGCATCGCGATTCGCTCGATTAAGGACGCCACTCCAGTACCGCACAATGGTCCGCGCCCGCCGAAGCCTCGTCGCGTATAATTTTTTACTGATATGAAAACTGGACCACGATACAAAATAGCTAAACGCCTTGGCGTCACCGTGTTTGAAAAAGCGCAGACTCAGAAGTTTGCTGTTTCAGCGGAGCGTTCCGCAAA
>JAHFMQ010000014.1 GCA_023267775.1 Candidatus Kaiserbacteria bacterium
GGCCTTTCGCTCGGCGTCCTGTACCGCATTGTTGCTGATGTCGTCGATGCAACGGGACTTACCGGGCAAGACGTCTCCGGTTTCTTTACGGTTGATTATATTTTGCCGCAGTTCATAGTAAGCACGGACCCGCCTGTAACGCGCGGCGATGCGGTTACTATAAGCGCTGATTCCTCTGAAGTACTGAAGAGCCCGCCCACTGTTACGGTTACGCAGGAGGGAGGCACCGCGGTTGCTGTCGCCATGAAAGGGGATGGTTTCCACTACGAAGGCGTTTACACTCCCATCCGTGGGTATGATGGAGCGGCATTTATTTTTGTTTCCGGTACAGACACGGCGGGGAATGAAGGGAGTCTCATTGTGAGCGGCGGACAATTCTTGATCGGTGTAAATCCGCCGCCAAAACCGAACATTACATCTCCACGCAGTGGCACTGTCGTGGCGACCAGCACCATTTCCGTCACGGGCACCGCGAGATCGGACAGCACCGTGGTATTGAAGGTGAATGGAATTGATACGTATGAAGTAAAGCCAAACAAAGATGGAGTCTTCACCATTCCGAACGTACTATTGTATGCGCTCAATCGGGGTGCTGCTGTCCTCAGTTTTGTGGCGCGCGATCAGGGCGGGCTTATAAGCGCCGCCGTGCCTATTACAGTCAAATACAATATTCCGCCTGTGGTGACGCTTTCAAAACCTGAACGCGACGCGACATTGAGCGGAGTGGCGCCGCTCGAGGCCGTGGCGCGTGATGCAAATAATGATCCGCTTACCTTTACCTATCAAATCATTTCCGCCCAGGATTTTAATGCTCTTTCGGTCGCTGCACAGAATGCTTCTTCCACAGACAGTTTATGGACGACCATTGGAGACGCTGTACCCTCTACTCGTTTCAATTGGGACTCAACGGAAGTTGAAAACGGACTCTATTATCTGCGCATACGAGCCGACGATGGCTCGGTGAATGTATCGACGAATTCGGTTCCTGTCAGCATCCATAACGTGCTGCCATTTCTTCGGTTTGAAGATGGCAGAAGGACGCTCTCGAATAAAACTCCGGTTACGGTCGTCGGGCGCGCCCTCCTTCCGAATGATCTTTCGGCCAGCGCCGCAATCGTGAAAGTAGAATACAGCATCGATAATGGCAAAAAATGGACATCGACACCGCTCGTGAATGATGCAATAGGCGCGCGTTTCTCGGTTACGTTCTCTACCATTGCGAAAGAGGGAACGTATCCCGTTCTCTGGAGAGTTACTGACAGTCGTAAGCTCGTGGGCCGCACGAGCCACGTTATCGGCATCGACAAAACACCGCCTGCCGCTCCTATTATTTACTCGCTCAAAGCTGGATCGCGTGTGGGCGACGACAGTGACACCAATCCGGACAAAAAAGGTCTTCAGATAACGGTCTCCGGAACAGCCGAACCCCAAAGCACCGTCACGCTCGCGTCTAGCGGTGCGACGCAGACGGTCATGGCGACGTTCGACGGGAGCTTCGTGTTCAGGGATGTTGAGGTGGCAAATCGTGGTCTGCATGCACTGCATCTCACCACAACTGATCAAACAGGGAACATGAGCGTTCCCACAACCCTCTCATTTATATATGACAACCCGCCCGTGATCTCATTTCTTAGTCCGCAACCGTCCAGCGGATTTACGAGCATGGCAGAGATCAAATGGAATATTACGAGCAAAGATAACGTGCCCGTACAGGGAGTTACCTTAAGTTGGCGCCGAGGAAATGGAGCGTTTACGAATCTTCCCGTAACGAAGACAGCCACATCCTATGTATGGGACGTCGCGCATCTCGCTGAAGCGCTTGATTACGAACTCAGGCTTTCCGCAGGGGACGGACTGGCGACAACGTCTGAGACGGTCGGCTTCGCGATAGACCGCAAGCCGCCGACGCTTTCCTCGCTCACTGTTTCAAAGAAGGTATTAGGGAAGTCGGATATGCTTCGAGGTGTAGGCAGCGCTGCCGACAGTCTCTCTGGTGTTGCCTATGTGGAATATGCGATCAGACCGATCGACGAGGAGTCGTCAGAGAGCGATTGGTCACTGGCTCGCATCACGAGCGGGTATCTTCAAAAAAATGCTTCATACGTGATTGCGCATCCTGTCGAGCTTACTGATGGTGCGTATCGTGTGCAGGTGCGCGTCGTGGATGCTGCGGGCAATGTCTCTCCGGCGCGGCCCGAAGACATAATCGTCGATACGACTTCACCTCACATCGGAAGTTTTCAAGTGGTGAAAGATGGTATGAGCATCATTCCGGACAACGAGGGGGTTATCACTGTATATCAGGACAGTACGTTCACGTTTGGTATATCATTGGAAACAGACACGGCGAGCGCCTCAATCACTATTGACGGCCGCACGGCGCCTCTTGCGCAGGACATCGCCTCCGGTCTTTGGGAGGGGACGCTTACGGCCCCGGCCGCGGGAGAAGCGTCGATGTATATTTCCGTAAAGGATATGGCGCGTAATGAAAAAACTAATGTTCGTTTTGGTTCTCTTGCAAGCATCACGCGTGGCGGTGTGGTGACGACACAAGAGGACGGGACCAAAACACCGCTCCAGGGAGCGCTCATCCGAGTGCTTAAATTAAACGAGCAGAGCGGGACCTACGTGCCTTTTTCATCGTCGCAGGTTTTGCAGAGCGCGGATCTCGTGGTGGATGATAATGGCGAGTACGAGCTCGCACTTCCGCAGGGAACATTCAAATTGCTCGCGCATAAGTCGGGGTATGCGACAGTGAGGCAGGACGTCACGCTTGAGCGGCCCGCGTTCGTTGGTGTATCATTTACTACTGAAAAACGACAAGGTTTCTTTGGGTTCATACAAGGGATTATTAATTACTTCCATTTCGGCATATGACACTCAGAATGGTAAAATTTCCACTGATCGTGCTCGGTATCGTCGCGGCGTTGTTTCTCTTGGTGTACTTCGGCGGTTCAAATCTATTGCCAAACATTGCGGGCGCTCCGCAAGAGAGTACGACTGTGCCACAGCAAGGTTCTTCTCTGATGGGACGGCAAGCTCCGTATTTTGATCTGCCGGATCTTTCCGGCACGCATGTAAAATCGACGCAGTTTGCACGCACACCGATCGTCGTCGTTTTCTGGTCCACATGGAACAGCCAGGCGGCCGACCAGATACAGATTCTGGATCAGTATATCGCGCGCGCCTCGACGGAGGCGCGACTGGTGCCCGCCATTGCCATCAACAGTCAAGAAGAGAGAAGTCTCGTTTCTTCGTTTATGAATCGTGGCGGATACCGCGTACAAATGCTTCTTGATGTGCGAGGCATCACCACGGGGGACTATCAGATAAAGAGTCTGCCGACACTTTATTTCATTGACGGTGCCGGAGTTGTGCGCGATGTGTATGTGGGGGTTTTAAGCGAGAAGATGCTCAAGGACAGAGTCGGACAAATTCTGCAATAATGAATCCCACCCGGTCTCCTTCTTTTTCCTTGAGACCAAACCTTTAAATCTCTCTCCATTGTATTTCAGCCACTATCCCTTAAATACTGCTACAGCAGTATTTAAGGGATAGTGGCTGCTAACAAGTAAACCGTCTATGTTGATATCTTAAGATGTCATCTTGATTGTCTCAGGAAAGACAGTCCTGCGACCGGTATTATCAGGTCTGTCAAAGACTATGTAATGGTTCAATAGCTTGGAAACACCTATGCCCTTAACCACTGTTTCCACACCATTCTCATATCACCGCATTATTTTTTTCGAGTATCCACTATTTCACGCTATAGCGTGAAATAGTGGATAGGGGGCGGGAATGGATAAGTAAGGGGGGATTAGAGTAAGTGAAGTCGGATGATTAGTCGGCAGGGAGGTCAAAATGCTTTCGAATCCACGCATCGTTCTCAATTTCTTCAACGACCGCGTAGAGCACATCCTTGCCGATGTGGAGATCAGCTTTTAAGAGAGCAACAAATTCTTCACAGTCATAGGGATAAACCCACGCACTGTCCTGTATGCGCAGGAAGCCGATTTCCCGCATTTGGAAGCGCAGATACTCTCTGACTTTCTTGCGCGTCTCAGGGATATCAAACATAACCAGCCGATAACGTTTGTCCCACCTCTTCGGTTTTGTGTCCGTGAGCGTGAGCTTCTGGCTCGTGAGTGCGAGCGATTGCTCGCCGCGTTCGGTGAGGCGTACGTACTTTTTCCCGTCGTGTTCGACGAATTCGATTTCTCCTTTCTGTTTCAGTCGTCCGAGGACTGTTTTTGTCCGATAGCGTAGTCGGGCGTTGATGCCGGTCATTTTAAGGAGACGCACAGCGTTTGGAGCGATAGCCGCAACCGCGATGATTCCTGCCACACCGACCGCCATCAAGAGTGCATTTCGCAAATTGCGCGTCCGTCGTTTCTTCCGCGACCCCATCTCAACTTTTCCCATATCCACCATGATACTTTACGCACTATCCACTAAATACTGCTATAGCGTGAATTAGTGGATAGTGTCCGGGAGGATGGAGAAATGAAAAGTGGAAATGGAGAAGAAAGAAGAAAAAAGGGGGGGAGGAAGCCTTTCACTTACCACCCAGCTCTTTTCCCCAGCTATCCACTAAATACTGCTATAGCGTGAATTAGGGGATAGTACTACTTGAGGCCACCTGTAGATGGATGGGTAGCTCGTAGATGGGTGGGTAGATTGATTCATGGTAGGTGAATTCACATGTAGGGCGATGTGGAATATTGTGGATGATACACTAGAGGTATCGCATGTCCCTTTCATTTTTTGTAAATAATTTACATTTTGCGGTGGAGCTCATGGGAGCGGTGATTTTCTTGATGGCGTCATGGTTGACGTTTGATAGTTACTCGGTGCGCAAAGACCGAGCGACCCTCACACGCGCTATTGGGTTCGGTCTCTATGCATTGTGGCAAGTCCTGTACGCGATGAGCGGGGGAAGTGACATTCTCTCCTATGCTAGTTTCTTTGTGTTCCTTATCGCCCTAGTACTACTGCTCACCAGTTTCTTTAAACAAGAGCGCCTGCAAGCGACGGCGATCATTGTATTACCCACGTTTGCGGCATGGAACGGATCGCTTCGCACCGCAAGCATGCTTTTGCTGATCATGATCGCGTATTATTCGTATCAGCGTTCTAAGCAAGAGTTCAACGACACATGGAAGCCGTTTTATCTTGCGTTTATGACGCTTGGCATCGGGAGTTTTTTTGGAATATTCGCGGCCAATCAGGCAAGCTTCTTCTTTGTTCTGGAACTTTTGTTCGAGTTCGGAGCGTTTGTATTGCTCGCTCGCTGGGTATGGCAATTTCTGCAATTGCGCATACGTGAAAGCCTCATTCTTGTTTTTATTTCCGCAGCGCTTTTCCTCTCAACCATCATTACCTTAGCATTTTCTACGATTCTCATCAGCCAAATAACATCCGAGACAGAGGAAAGCCTTCTTACCAATGCACGGGTTCTTGATCTGCATATTGCAGGACTCAAAGAACAATCTGTAGCAAAAGTCACTCTAGTGTCTCGCGATCCGATCCTCCCGCAAGCTATCATGAAGAATGACTTCGCCGCACTCGGAACGCTCGCCGAGCAGTACATGGAAATCTACCACCTCGGATTTCTCACTATTACCGACAAGCAGGGGAATGTGCTCGCCCGCGCTCACGCACTTTCACGGCGCGGCGACTCTCTTGCGGGGGAGCGAGCGCTTGAGGAGGCGATTCTCGGTACCGCGTTCGTGACCGTAGAGGAGAGCTCGGTTGAGAAATTCTCCATTCGAGCGGGCGCCCCGGTCGTACAGAATGGCAAAATAGTAGGGACGGTTATCGGCGGTTATCCGCTCGACAATCCGTTGGTTGACAATATCAAGCGCATTACCGGGCTTGAGATGTTTATTTATCAAAAAAATATTCCGGTCGCCGCAACAGCTCTTGCCGAGGATGGCCGCACCCGTATGATCGGCACACCGCTCTCCAGTCAGGACATTGCGACAACAGTGCTCGATAGAGGGAATTCCGTGACCACTCGCGAAGACCTGTCCGGGCAGCCGTTTTTCGCGAGTTATCTGCCGCTTTCAAACGGTGACGGCAAGATAGTTGGCATGATTTCGGCCGCGAAGCCCGAGCAGGATATTCTTGATATTTCAAATGCGACGAGCCGACTCACGCTTATCACGGTCGTTCTCATCATGTTGGTGCTCACATATCCAATATATGTCTTTACCAAGCGGCTCACCACAGAGTCTTAACAATGGAAGATCAAAGACAATAACAAAATGAATCGTCTCGGTAAAAAAATTCTCGCCATACTTTTCTCCCCCGCGATAGCCCTCATGGGGAAACTGCAGTATTGGCAGAAATTCTTGTTTATTAGCGTGTTTTTCATGCTTCCGATTGGCACGATTACATATTTTTTCGTCGGCGAGATTAATACCAGCATTGACAGAGCACACTCTGAGCAACTCGGACTCAATTTTGTTAATTCCTTGCGGCATCTCCTGCAAAGTGTCCAACAGCATCGCGGTATGGCGAGCGCATATTTAAACGGCAATGAAAATTTTAAAAAACCGTTGGCTGAAAAGCGTGACGAAATTGAACGAGATTTCGCGGCCGTTAAATTTGTGACGGTAGAAATGGAAAGCTTGCTCGAAGCAGGGGCGCATCTTCATGATGGGGATGTGCATCTTGCGGACCTTAAAAACGAGTGGTTTGCTCTCGAACGAGCGCTCAATGCGGGGAAGCTTACTCCGCTCGCGAGTTTTCAGGCGCATACTAATTTTTCCGAACATATAATTGATTTCATTGCCCATATTGGAGATTTCTCAGGACTTATTCTTGACCCGGAATTGGATACCTACTATCTCATGGATGCGACCGTCAATCGTATTCCGGCGGTGAGCGAACTTATGGGGCAAGCCCGCGCGTTCGGATTGACGCTCAAGTTCGGCAAACCCATCACTCAAGGAGATAAGCAGGTTTTTCTTTCGCTCTCATCCGTTATCGGTTTTAATGCACGCGCGCTCAATCGCGGGATGGAGAATGTGTTTGAGGAAACTCCTGCGCTCCGGGGGAAACTCGCCAAACCATTCGAAGAGCGTATTCAAGAGATCGATTCTTTTCTGAAAGTTATCGACAAAAATATTCTGCAGGCCGACATCAATACCTTGAACGCGGAGGAGTACTATACTGTTGCGACGCGAGCGATTGATAGTGTATTTGAGCTCTATGACTACGTCTCTCCCGTATTTCATGATCGGTTACAGGATCGCATTGACGCTTTTACGTCGAAGAGAGATAGCGTTTTGTGGTTTACCGTGAGTATGTTGGCGTTCGTAGCGTATCTTTTTGTCGGATTTTACTTGGGGCTTCGAGGGGTTATCAAGATATTGAACCAAACAACTGAACGGATGATTACGAGCGGAAGTGTTACGAGTATTACACTTGATACCAAAGATGAACTTGGCGAGATTGCCAATTCTTTTAACAAAATTACCAGAGCACTCACCGCGTCAAATGCCGCACTCGGTGATTCTGTCGTACATCTGAGAAAAAGCGAGCAGGATCTTACAAAGAACATTGAAGAAGTGAACAGTATGAATAGGCTTATGGTCGATCGGGAACTTAAAATGATTGAATTAAAGGAAGAAAATAAGGCACTCAAAGCACAGCTTGCCGGTCAGGCCGCACCTATATGACCGTGAGCAGAACATGAAATTTAAATTCAAAAGCATACGAGCAAAATTATTGGCCGTCTCTTTGCTGGTTGCTCTTCTGCCAATCATTATTTCCAGTGTTATAAGCGCCACGGTCACTAAGGATGCATTGCAAAAAGAACTCCGTGATGAGCTTGAAATTCTAGCCAAGTCTAGAGAGGGACAGGTTTTTGCCTACCTTGATTCCTTGAGCGCAAGAACACTGGATTTTTCCTCCGACGGTTTAATCCGCGATAACGTTAAAAAAATAATACAGACCGGTTCAAAAGAGGCGGTTTTGAAATTGAATGGCCATTTGACGCGCAAAAAAGAATTGGTTTCTGAAGAAATTCACGGCATTTTTATTGTCGACGTGCGCGGGAAAATCATCGGCGCAACGGATGAAAAGGAATTGGGTAAAAACGAGTCGGAAGACGATTATTTTATTGAGGGGCGGGAAGGAGTGCTCGTCTCTAATTTTAACAAGCACGAACATTTCGGGGTGAAAAATACCTTCATTGCCTCGGCGCCGATAAAAGATGAAACGACCGGTGAAGTTTTTGGAGTGCTTATAAACGTGTTTGACGCGACGCGAACTATGGTAATGGAATTTACGGAATTTGAAACCCTTCAGGTTTATATCGTCGATAGCTCCAAGAATATGTTCATGCATTCGGGGAAACACGCTGAGGAAGATACACATTCTTTAGGAATGACCGTTGATACCTTGCCGGTGAATGCATGCATTAAAAACGGCAAAGAAATTACTGACACGTACACCAATTATGCCGGGGAGCAGGTTATCGGCGCTTCAGTGTGTATTACAAAACGCGGTTGGACGCTGTTGGCCGAGATTCCGGCTAAAAAAGCATTTTTGCCAATTCTGCGGACAACTGCATTCTTAGGAATGGTTTCTCTCTCAACTGCCTTTTTTGTGGCACTCGGCGTCCTCTTTTTCTCCATAAAATTTACCCGCCCTATCAAAAAATTGCACGAAGCGGCGGAAGTGATTGCCAAAGGAGACTTTGATTACCGAGTGGATATAAAAACTGGAGACGAGGTGGAACAGCTGGCTGGCGCTTTCAACCAGATGGCGGGAAGTCTCCGGGATACTCAATCAGTGCTTGAACAAAAAATAAAAGAAAAAACAGTTCAACTGTCTGAACAGGTGCTGGAAGTGAATGATTCAAGGAAAGCCATCCTTAACCTTCTTGAAGATATCGAAGAAGAAAAGAAAAAAGTCGAGGCCACTGTCGTCATCAGAACTAAAGAACTCGGTGAAGAAAAGGCCCGTCTTTTAGCTTCAATCAATAGCCTCTCGTTTGGCCTCATCATCGCAGATAAAGATGACCGCATCATTTTGAGTAATCCCGCACTTCAAAAAATATTGGAATTTGCTTCAGAGCCGCATACCATACATGACATCACGTTGTCGTTAAAAAACACTGGCTCCAAAATCGACCTCGATATTGCAACCTCTTGTAAGCGGTGTATGGAGCTTAAAGAACCGGTCGAGTTTAAAGAATTGTCCTATGGCAAGAAGTTCTTGCGCATCATTTGTGCACCGATTAGCGCCATGGAAGGATCTATCGGCTACCTCTTTTTAGTGGAGGATATTACGGAGGCAAAGGTGATGGAGCGCAGCCGCGACGAATTTTTTGCCGTGGCTTCGCATGAACTGCGCACACCGCTCACGGCAATTCGCGGCAACGCCGATATGATTTTGGAAATGTATGCGGACAAGATACCGGACAAAGACATGAGAGAGATGTTGCAGGACATCGACGCCTCAAGTGTTCGTCTTATCACTATCGTAAACGACTTCCTCGAGGTGTCTCGATTGGAGCAGGGGAAAATCGAAATAAAGAAAGAGAATTTTGATCTGAACGAGGTCGTAGAGAAAGTGGTACGAAATCTGAAAAGCACTATTGAAAAAGCCGCAATCGCTCTTCTGTATACACCACCCATCTCTTCCTTGCCGCATGTGTTTGCTGACAAAGGTCGAACGGAACAGATTTTGGTGAATCTTGTCGGAAATGCCGCAAAGTTCACCAAGGAAGGCAGTATTACGATACACATCGAGCTCACTGGAGGATTTCTAAAAGTTACAATAACAGATACTGGCATTGGAATCTCGGAACACAACCAGGCGCTTCTATTCAGAAAATTTCAACAGGCGGGGGAACAGACGCTCGCGCGCGACGTGACGCAAAGTACAGGGCTCGGTCTTTATATTTGCCGTATGCTCATAGCCGGTATGGGTGGCACGATAGGCATCGAAAAAAGCGAGCTCGGGAAGGGTAGTACGTTCGCCTTTACCCTGCCCGTCGCAGTCTGATACAATATTCGCATGAGTTTAGCAACACAAGAGAAGAAAGTATTTCTTGTTGAGGACAATCTTGAGGTCGGTCGCATGTACGAGCGGGCGTTCCGCCTTCATGGATATCAGATGGATATAGTTCATGATGGAGAAACAGCGCTTGCTAAAATTACTGCCGAAAGCACACTTCCCGACGTGATCATTCTGGATGCCGTGTTGCCTCATATGAATGGAAGCCAGCTTTTGGAACACCTACGGGCCAATACCCGATTTGCGCGGGTGCCGATAGTAATTTTGACCAACTCGCTTGTTAGTCGAGAGGATGAAAAGCGCTTTGCGGAGCTTGGCGCGGATCTCTACTTGGTCAAAATTGAGAATCAGCCCAAACAGGTAGTTGAAAAGATCGAGGATCTCATGCACAGGGGCGTGTTACACGCGTAGATTTGGTGGTATAATCTAAACCAATATTCAATATGGCAAAATTGTTCATGGCAGAAGATGATCCTTTGATGATCCGCATGTATGAACGAGCGTTTCGTCTTGGTGGGCATGAGCTTACGATGGCAGGCGACGGCGAGGAGGCGCTTCTCACACTAGGGAAAATGGACCCAAAACCCGATGTCATTCTTCTTGACGTCATGATGCCAAAAATGAGCGGCTTTGACGTTCTACGAAAAGTGAAGGAGGATCCAAAACTGAAAAATATTCCAGCAATACTGCTCACGAATCTTGCCGGCGCCGAGGATGCTGAAAAAGGTCTCCAACTTGGGGCTGTAGCATATCTCGTGAAAAGTCAATACACTCCAAAGCAAGTTGTTGCCAAAGTTGAAGAGATCGCACAAGCATCAAGTCGTGACGAACTGATCCCCAAGGTAAAAGTTGAAATTAAAAATATCGAGGAGAATAAAAATGGTTAGATCCTTCACGCTCTCTATTCATTCGGGTGCCCGATGTGAGTAGGGATTTACTAAGTACTTGCCGTTAATTACGCATTTCAAACAAGACCAGATTCATTATGATGAGTACGTGGTTCATCCATGAGGCGATTCTTGGCTACTTGGTTGCTTCGCAATCCAAATTCCCATAAGAAGCCACAACCCGCCTACTGTGTAGCCAGCAACTACATCACTAGGGAAGTGGACTCCGAGATATAATCTGCTAAAACCTATACTCACAATAATGATTGAGGCGGCAGTAACAATTATTATTCTTTTCGTCGGGTACAGCTTGCAGAGTATGTACGCTAGAAAACCGTAAAGAGCCACTGCGACCGTCGCGTGGCCGCTCGGAAATGAAAACGAAGTTTCTGTAATAGCGGATATAAGTCCGCCTGGTCGCGCTCGTGCGATGACCTCCTTCATGACATAGGCAGTGCCTCCTGCACCAATGAGACTAGTAGCAAGCCCCGCGACATACGAACGAGAAAGGTTTGAACGAAGTAAAAAAATGCTAATAATTCCGGCCATTCCGGCGACTACGAACGTGTCTCCTAGTGAAGTTATCCATCCGAACAAATTCAGGAGAAGCGGAGAACGCACGCTGTAGAGCAGGTTCTCAAACCACTGATCATACGTACTAATAAAAGAGTGAGGCAGAGATACACTCACCGCTAAATAGGCAAGGAGTATAAGTAAAAGCAGCCATAGACACAATAACTTCTTGTCCATAGTCAAATGCTGCTCGGTTACCATAGGTGCGGTATGAAAATAATCGCGCCGATAATTGCGGCACCAAGGGAAGTTACCAGCACTGCTGCGGCAGAAAGGTCCTTAATCCTCGCAATATGCGGATCATGCATCGGATGAAATTTATCGCATACTTCTTCAAGCGCCGTATTAAATGTTTCGGCCGTGAGGACGAGCGTAATAACTAACAGCAGGATGAGAAATTCTATGCCGGACAGATTAAAAAAACATCCAAAGGAAAGCGCGATAAGCGCACAGAGTATCTGAAATTTAAAATTCAAACCTTTTCTCCATGCTAAACCGAGACCGATGAATGCGTAGCTAAAGCTCCTTGTGAACTTATACAACATGGTAAAAGTATACTCCACCGTCAGCGCCATTGCGGTGTTTTATAAACGGTTGAGCTAATAGGGATCCGAGAAGGGAAAGTGACAAATCTCCCATCGTATCGAAATTGCTTGGTTGGCTCAGGAAATTGATATGCAGCCTCAAATTGACCAAAGGGGTATGCAAAATATCCAAGAGAAATGCATCTCGAAAGCATTCGCCAATTTCCCACCCAATCGCAATAAGTGCAACTAAACTCATCAACGACAAAACAGACTTCCACGTCACCGCATCTAAAATGGAGTACTCGGGATATTTCTCGCACAGCCATACGATAATCCAAACCGCCACAAAACCAAACAAGAAATGTTCGAGAGCGTCGTATCCAAAAAAACTTTCGTCACATCCTAAATATTTAAAACAAGCTGAATTTGGCGCACCATTAAAAAATTCACCATACATAGTCACGGCAGTATAAATAATCGTTGAGCAAACGGCGATAACGCCGTGACGAGTGTTCATTCCATGAAGAAGTTTCATACAGTTTATTCGGATCGGTTTTGGAAACGCTGTGCAACGACAATCCCAATTAGCGTTCCAATAATGGCTCCGGCAAGTGCGTCAGAAAACCAATGAATAGTCACCGATACCCCAATACCTATATATAGTGTGTAAAGAAAGGTTGGAATAACAATCTCTTTGTGGCGCGGATAAAGGGTAATGAGCGCCGCCGCCATCGCGAACGCGACTGCTACATGCGAGGATGGCCACCCCCAAAATATTCCGTGTCGGAAGAAGCCGAAATTAAAATTTCCACTCACATCAATATTTGAAAGATGCGTCATAAATTCTGGCTGCACCCGTCCCGTCAAGGATTTATAAAATGCGGAAACCAACCAGCCTATAATGCCAGCTTGTGCCGCGGCCGCGGCAGTGTTTCGTAACTGAACTGACGTGCGCAGTTCTCCGTAGATGTAAAGACCTACCGGTAAAAGAATTGGCACAAAAAAACCAAGTATGGCGGAAGGGAATAGAATCGAGAATATCCATACCGCTCGTGTCGACTCAAAATACCACCAGTCAAAACCCGAAATGACTAACACGTACGTACTGCCAATCGCCACGAGGTGCCACAGAATGTTTCTTCCCCGGAAACTTTGAATAATATTGCTTTGCAGTTTGTAACTAATATCTTTTAGCATAATTGCGAGCAATCTTCAGTCACTCCACTGAAAGGTTTGTTATTTCAACGCGGCGTCGATTGCTTTTGTAAGGGCGGCCAATGAAGAGTCTGTTTGTTCTACGCCATTAAGAAAGACCGTTGGCGTGTGGTTGAGGGCAAGTACCCCAGCTTCTTGATAGTCTCGATTAACGAGTGATGCATACGTCCCCGCATCAAGTGCCGCATCAAACTTAGTCAGGTTGAGCCCAATAGACTTGGCGTAGGAATCAAACAAAGCACGAGGATCGGTGCTGTCTACCCAATCTTTTTGATTCTCATAGAGAAGTGCATACATGTCCCAGAAGTGCCCTTGTGCGCCAGCTGCTTGTGCAGCTTCTGCTGCGGGACGAGCGTTCTTATGCTGGGGAAGTGGGAAGTTTCTGAAGACGAAATTAAATTGAGGATTTTTCCCGTACGTAGTAATAATCTGCTTCATAACGGGCTCGAGTAGTCCGCAGGCAGGGCATTCAAAATCACCCCACTCGACAAGTGTTACTTTAGCGGTTGTGGTGCCGGTCATAGCGCTATCCGGCTGCACCATTTGTTCTTGAGTGAAGGATGTGGCCGTGCCGGATGTAGGAGAAAGCCAGAAGAAAATTGCAAAACCTATAATAATGACAATAAAAATACCCCCAAGTGCGATAAGTTGATCAGATAATTTCATGATTGAAACGACGATGAATAATCATAAGAACGATGATTGCAATAAATGATCCAAGCGAAGCGGTAATCAGATTCAATCCAAGAAATGACGGAAGAATCTGTGTGCAAGGTACATTTATATTGCACGGCGCGAACGCTTCCGAGACTTTACCATAGTAAAGAAGCGTATGATAGAGCGCAGTTAGCCCGCCAAGTATTCCAAAAGGGAGTACGAATGTGGAAAGCTCGCGTTCAGTCCGCCACATACTTAACGGGATGATGATAACCAGCGGATACATGAAAATTCGTTGCCACCAGCACAAAACGCACGGTTCAATACCGATATGCTGCGCATAGAGACTTCCAAGCAACGCAGTCAGTGCAATGGCAAACGCAAGAAGCGGAGTGAGGGAATATAGCCTGCGAAACATGGGGTTCTGACATTCTAACACGCTGCATACCGATTTGTTGGCAACGAAAAAACCGCTCCGTGAGCGGTTTTTCCGTTGTTCATGGTTTATT
>JAHFMQ010000047.1 GCA_023267775.1 Candidatus Kaiserbacteria bacterium
GAACCAGGACGAAGACGCTGACAAACGCGGTGATGACTTCACTATCGTGGATTTTCCTAACTAAGCACTTTAGTGCGCAAAGGATACAGCCGCCTTCTAGGCGGCTGTGGTTCATTTTTATAAACAAAATTTATTTCACCTCGATCCCCATCGAACGGGCAGTGCCGGCGATCGTTTTTGCGGCTGCCTCTGGAGAAGTTGCATTCATGTCCGAGATCTTCTCTTCAACGATTTTCGCGATTTGCGCCTTCGTAATGGTGCCTGCCTTTTCTTCGCCCGGCTTATGTGCGGCTTTCTCAAGACCGAGTGCTTTCAAGATGAGTCGGGATGCCGGCGGATTCTTCATTGTAAACGTGAAGGAACGGTCATCGTATACCGAAAGCTCGATTGGGATGATGCTGCCGCGCTTATCCTTCGTCGCCTCATTAAACTGAGATACGAATTGGCCAATGTTCACACCCGCAGGACCGAGCGCGGTACCCACAGGAGGAGCCGGCGTCGCCTGGCCGCCGGGGATCTGCAATTTGATTTTCTTAACTACTTTAGCCATGGATAGAATCTATATGAATAAACGTTTCTGGTCAATTTTTGTTTGAGAGTTTCCTTCGCCCCATTTTTTGACCCCGGAGGTCAGGTCAAAATAATGTGGCATAAGTAAAGCTTTAAAATTCTTAAAAGAATTTTAAAGCTTCCTTCGCAGAGTTTTTGGCAAGAACTGCCAGCCAAAAACTCTGCATAAGTGTGCGCTGTAAATTCATACATGAATTTACAGCTTCCTTATCTGCAAGAAATCGAGTTCGACCGGAGTCTCGCGTCCGAACATCGAAACCATGACTTTTACTTTGCCACGATCCTCGTCAATTTCACCCACCTTCCCTTCCAAATCCTTAAACGGACCATCGGCGATGACGATCGGATCATCCTTTACAAGATCGATCTTATGCTTCGGCGCTTCCGCTTTCATGCGCTTCATAAGTGACGAAACTTCACTTTCCTCCATTGGAACGGGCGTGTTACCAGCACCAACGAATCCGGTCACGCGCGGTGTATTGCGCACAACAAACCATGAATCATCGTCAACGATCATGCGCACGAGAATGTAGCCCGGATAAATCTTTTCCTCTTCGACGAGGCGCTTGCCGCCTTTCACATGGATTTTCTTTTCAGTCGGAACGATGACATCGAATATTTTGTTTTCCATACCGAGCGATTCGATACGCTGCTTCAAATTGCGTTCGACGGCATTTTCATATCCAGCATACGTGTGCACGGTGTACCAACGCGCGTCCTTTTCTTGCGGCGCAGTTTCATCGCGAATTTCTTTGCGCACGGATGGTGCGATATCTGCCATCCCGATTTCTTCCGGCAATTCCATTTCGCCACTGTGCATGTGCGGTGTATCAGTCATATGTATTAGCGAATGATGAAACTACTCACGCCTAGACCGAAGATATAATCTAGGAGACCAACCACAAGCGCAATAACGAGTGCAATGAAAATAACCACCAACGTATGCGCGAGTGCAGTCTGGTTTGATGGCCAGACAATGTGGGAGAATTCTTCGCGAACGTGCTTCAAATAAGTGAGTGGTGAGTACATAAGCGGGTATGTTCTGATCAAATAAAAAAGCCCTGCGGGCTTTCGATACTGAGAGTGTAGTACATGGTGTTGGGTGCGTCAATAGCGCTGGCTGGCTACATTATGGTCGATACAAATAAAAAAGGCCCAGATGTTTGGTACAAACACCTGGGCCTTACCTTTTGCGAGGCTCTTTTTTTAATATCTTTCGATAGAGATGCCTCCTTTCTTTTGGACTGCTGTTTAAGCAGTCACGACTTGGGCTTGAGTCATTCTAGGGGAGAGCTGAACCAGTGGTGATTCAGAGTCTTCCTCAGAATGCGTACATTCACTTCTGTCACCTAGACAGACGAGCTTCCGACATTTCGGACGGGGGCAAGGTATTTCCACTTGCTTGCCTTTACCGTCTTGTGCCACGTAAAACCGTCGAGCCGAGTCAGGGTCAGTGTTACCTCTTTTGTCCTTACTCAAGATGCCACCACCCTTTCTCCCCCTTGGGCTTGCTCACCGGAATGGTCCGCAGATCTTGCCTGAAATTCCCCAGACGTCTCGCGAGGGGCGGGTGCCACTATTTGTGATACACATGATTCTCGCTCCCGCGCCTCTGTTGCTATCCTCTGACGGGTTCTCGATGGTAGCTGACTCCTTGTTCTGACGCGTCCCATCACCTGTCTCGACGATAACCTCGTTGATGTTTGGGAATTCCTTCTGCCGTTGCCAAATTCTTGGCCATTTTTTTGCATGATCCACCCTCTTCTCGATGAAATGCGTTGTCCTTAAGCCATTTTCCGCTCTCGAGAGAGGGTGCTTCTACGGGGAACGATCGTGCTTCATGAAGCGCCTCCTTTCTGGTTATGTACCAAAGACCCAATGATTCCTCCACTGGTATATACCTATTGACAACATGTGTCAATACATTGTACTGCATAAGTATCTTGACAGAACTTGCATATACTGTCAAAAACAAACCGCGTATTACGCGCTTTGTTTTCTGTATGTAACGAGGAATTACCGAATTTCGTAGGTAATTGATACCGAAGCGTTGTAGGTATTTTCTCCCGTTTGGATATTCGGTGCCGGTACTGATTTCGAATCTGCTGAGGCTCCCATGCCATACATCACTGGATAATTATAGCCTCCTGATGATTCGCTGAAGTTCACGATCTTCCCGAGATGGACGCCGAGCTGTTTTGCAAGAAGGTCTGCTTGCGCTTTCGCTTTATTAATTGCGTCTGCGCGAGCGGCATCGTAGCCAGCGGTTGAGTCGTCGAGCGCAAATTCAGGTCCATTTAGATTCTGTACCTCTAGCTTTCCGAGTCCGCTAAGAAGTGTTCCAACTGCAGAGAGGTTCCGCATGGTGACTTGAATCGTTTCAGACACTTGATAACCAGTTACTTTTGCTGGACGAACATAGTCGGGGCAGAGTGCTCCAGAGGGGCATGGATTTGGGTATGAATATTCCGGAGAGATGTTGTACGAGAGAGTCTTTATATCTTTCTCAGCAACGCCCTGCCCTTTTACATAATCAATCGCGGCATTTGCCTGTTTGGTGGTGAGGGCCTGCGCGTCAGAGACAGTTGCTGAAGTGTTTTGAACTGTGAAGGAAATGCGTGCGACATCCGGAGGAAGTGTGGCTTGTCCATTACCTTGCACCGTCACGGTATCTGTCGCTGGTGCGCTGGGACGTCCGAAATTTCCTGCAGCAATCATCGTCTGTGCAAGCAAAAAGAGCGCGAGTACGGAGAGAACGGCAATAAGCGCAATGCGTACCGATTTGTTATCAAACATACTGTACATCGAATTATCATTCATAAGTAAAGACGGGTTATTAATCTAATGGCGTCAGTATACTACCTGGTATATATGACGTCGAACAAAGGAAATTATTTCACCTGAAGAGTTGTGAGTAGTTTTTTAAGTGCCGCGTGAGCAGGCAGTGCTGAAGTATCAAGATTCGAACTGGTCCAATTTGCAACGTTTGAATCTATGGCGTCAAAACGAAGTACATCAGTAGATCGCTTAAAATAATATGCGGTGTCGATAACACTCTCAAAACGTTCAATTGTAACCACCGTAAACGGACGGCCTCCGAATACAGTTGAAGAATAGGCGGTTGTACCGACCGGCATGCCTGAAGGGCTGCCAATCGCCGTCTGCTGAATAGTCGCGAGTGGTGTTGAAGATGCTTCAATCATAAAACGACGAATGGCAATCTTGCTGATTTGTGTTGACGATGCTTCTGCTGGCAGTTCATATGCGACAACACTCGCGGCGTCTGAAAGTTCCGCTTCTACAAAACCAACTGGTATCGCATATGCTATTCCTACGTCAAAAATAGATATATTGGGAGGAGGACATGTCGGGAAAGTGCATGACGGTCCGCTGACTGAGACCGAGGTTCCATCAGGACATTGTAGTGATGTTGTGGGACATATGATCGGCTGCGGAGGATGCTCAATCGCATTTCTGTACACGAGTCCGCCAATGCCAAGAATAATAATCATCAAAATACCAAGGAATAAACTCTTCATCCGAGTGATGATATCATAAGTTTTATAAACTACTTTTGCGCATAAAAATGGAAATCCCTTGTCGCACGCGCGTGCGACAAGGGATTCGATTCAATCGGCTGGATGCTGCCTTTGTGCGACCCACTCTAAACCTTTTATTCTCAAAGTAAGGTCCCGAAGGATGCATGCAAATAACCACAATCCATTGGACCTTTGAAGCGTGGCGCGATGGTACCTATTCCATTCACCCTCCACGCTATACATGAGAATGTTTGCATCTGGAAATGTTTCCTTCCAGATTAGGCGAGCACTTCTTGCGTGTGGCCAATTAAGCACAACCACGATCGTATGAGGTTTTATTCCTCTTCGAAGAACTGCTGCTCGTATTTCTCGCGCTTCAGTTACCGAATTTGTGATGCCACGAGCAATAAGTGGGTTCGTGATTCCATATTCAGCGAGAAGAGAGAGTTTTCTCTTGTCTTCCTCATCCTTGGAACCATGAAAGAAATACTTTGAACTCGCCCATGCCACTCTTGCTTCGTACCTCTTCGCGAGATGGACTGCCTCGCGAAGAACGTTTATCTCTGCGCCAGGCAACGTGTTGTGGACAGTGAGTCCGTAACCAAGAGGAACAATTAGGTCGCATTGCTTGATTTCCGGCTGTGGTAAACCGTAGAAACGCCGGACTAATCGAGTGAGGAATCTCGCCATCTCGCACCTCCCGCCTTATAAGGTTCAATTCAAAAAACTTCGAAAGTTATTTCTGGGGAATAGAATAAAACTATTTTAGTATTTTGTCAATGCATCCCAACCGGGGCGACTATCGGGAATTGAACCCGAATTGAGAGCTCCACAAGCTCCAGTGTTAACCGTTACACCATAGTCGCCATGCGAAACCTGTGAGTACAGGTGTGAGATTTTTATAACATGAAAATAAGAAGTTCGCGAAAATTAGTATCGAGGATTTTCTTCTTCGACTCCCGCAAGATGATTTGCGAGGCGCGCAAGCGCAAACAAAAGCGAAGAGAGACGATTCATATACGCCATAGTCTCGCTTCCGAGCGTACATGCCTTCGCTTCTGTTGCCGCGACGATCCTGCGTTCGGTGCGGCGCGCAAGAG
>JAHFMQ010000048.1 GCA_023267775.1 Candidatus Kaiserbacteria bacterium
CTCCGGCGATGATGGCGCCACCAAGAAGGATGGCGAGTGGGATCTTAAACGACCGTTCCATAGAGTGAGCCTATCATTAAAAAGAAAGCGCGTGGAGTGGGCTCCACACGCTTCGATTTTCTTAGGCCACGTTTCTCAGGTGGCCACGAGCGATATATTTCTTGTGATACCAGTCCACGAGCATGTTGAATCGCTGGATGCTCGCATGGAACATTCTAGAGAAGGACAGAGATGCGCCAATTCCAGTTCTGAAGAATAACGTCCATATCGGAATAGTTATTGCAGTGATTACGCATCCGGCAATCACGGTCACTATGGCGTAGGTAAAGTATGCGTACAATCCGACCAGCATAAATTGAGGGAGGCTGGTGGGTGTATACATCAACACCCCGACATAGTAGACGAATATGGAGATGGACATCTCCATCGGAAAGCGGAAGTTTCCGCGATCTTTGCTTAGCTGCAATCCGTACAGAATTCCTGCACTGATGATAGCGGCAAGCATCAGATAGAAACCCATGCGAGCGTCACCCGTAAGTGATACTAAATCCATCATAAATCCTCCCTAAAAATTGTAAGCCCCGCATGTGCGGGGAGGCGGAAATCGCCAAGAACTTCTGATCTGGAAAACAGTATATACTAAATTCTCAGTATGTCAATTTTTTTTCAAAACCGAAATAAGAAAAAGGGCTGGCGTTTTTGGCGCCAGCCCCGAAACAAACATTATCCTGCGATATCCTCCCGGCCTCCTTTCTCATTCCGCCGAACTATTGTTAGGTGGTTACGGCGTGCAGAATCCCGTGACCTGAACTTTTGAATTGCGCCATACACGTGACACAGTCCATCGATCACGACCATGAAGGCTGTTGCCACCCCAATGAACACAACGATACCCGAAAGGGTATAAATGAGGCTAGCCATCACGCTCATCGCGGGGACTGCTGATACGTAGTACACCCCTCCGACTGCATACGAGAACGAGAGCATATACAGTGGCAGCTTCTGGAGGATGGACAAGTCACATGGGAAGGCTTTTCCAGATCGGTAGTTTTGCCGGCCGAGAATTCCTCCCGTGACCGCCGCGGAAATCAGCATGATACAGATTCCGACTAGGCGATGGCTCATGTAGAAGTAGAAATCCGTCGGGTCGATTGCGAACAACATAGTGTCCTCCTTAGGTTGTCTAGTGGAATTGCGTGAGAACATTTAACCTGAGGACAGTATATAGTAAATATAAATTATGTCAATACCGGTATAGAAAAAGGGCTGGCACATGGTGCCAGCCCTTCAAAACAAAAGAACAACTACAGTCCTCCCACGATGTCGAACTTATAACCGTTCGTGGTGTCACCCGTTACTGTGATACTTGCCACGGGAATAGGTGATTGGTCACCTGAGCTACCACGCGCGGACGGAAGTGGCACAGTGTAATTCCGCACCGATGATCCAGCGAGAATTTGTATCTGTGCAGTTTCCGGTCCTGAACCACTGTAGTAATTCACGCCGATACGGTAAGTTCCCGTCTCAAGTTTTGAACACGAAACAAAATAATGTTCCGGTCCAAAACTTGTTACATCGTCTAGATCAAGTCGTCCAGATATGCCTTGCAGGTGCGCATAGTACACATGTGTGCTATTCGGCTCATAGGCATGCAAGTCCACATCCGGCTGTGCACCCCACGTGAGTGTTGCAGTGATAATTCCGTCCTGCACCGTTTGCGGAGGTTGTTGCAATCCATTCATTGTGGCAATTACGTCCGGCAAAATTTTGTTTACCGAACGACTTCCAGCGGCTGTATATTCATCAAGGAAACCGTGCCCTTTCCAGTCACTTGTTCTCGCCCCTGAAAGAATATTCGTTAGATTCCAGATGAGTGGCGGCTGTATTCCTGGAACAGTTGCGGCTCTTATTGCGGCGATTACCCCATCTTCAAATAACGTTGTATAGGGACCACTTCCAGCAACAAAACTGGCAGGATTGGCTACTGATACAACACCGAAGCTATTCGTGGTGAGTGGATCAGTACCGCTGTGTAGGGCTACGTAGGCGGCATTCACAAAGAAATTGCCTTGAGAATGACTTACCACCACAATCTTTTTCCCTTCAAGAGTTTTGGAACGGTACAGCGCAAGATGAATCGATAGATCCTGAGTCCCGACTCTCGTTGAGAAATCAAAACTGGCGGCTACTCTCAAAAACTCTTGCTGTACCGCGTCTGGCAATATGTCTCGTCCACCAAGCCATCGCCAGAACGACGTCACCACGTTATCGGCTCCTAGTTTTTGTTTGAGTGATTCATACAGATCTCTGAGAAGCCCGTAAGACTGATTGTATGCGATTGCGAACTCAAGTCTCTTGAACTCGTCGGGGGTAAGTGTCGCTTGCAATAGTTCTTGTAACCGATTTTTTGAACGGTCAGCTTCAGGTTCCGAATTCATAATGCCATTCCCAAAAACAATCAAAGTTTTTGTTTCCTGGCAGAATGTATCAACTGCGAGTGTCTGCGAAGCATTGAAGATTAGGAACACGCAAAACACACCAAGCAGGGTATATCGCATTTACGACTCCTTTCTCTTGAGCAATTTAGTTCGGAAGAGTTGAGGGATTGATATCGCAAGCAGTTACACGTTGATCATAAGGTATACCCAAGAACACCTGTCCACCAAGTTGGTCATTGTATACGAGATAAGCTTTGTTGCGCTCATCGGTGTTGAGCGTGACGGCCATCATGCCATCTTGGGCTTTCGCGTAAGCATCAACGGAACCGAACGTGTACCACAGGCACGTACTCGCTCGGTTTGATTCCTCAGCGTGCTGGATAGAGAGATCCTTGTTGTTTGCATCTACAAGGGCCTTTTCAACTACTTTCGCTGACTGGAAAAGTGCTGCACGTGTTTTGGCAGAGTTCTGATAGGTTGCCTCGATGTAGCTACGAACGTTCGGGCGCACTCCTGCACCATTCGGATCGGACGGAGCCGCTACGGGAGCATTGCTTCCCGATGAATCTGGGCATGCCGTAAGAAGACATGTGCCTCCGATAGCGAAGATAATCACCCCAATGGTGAGTACCCATCTGAACTTTCCTGATTGATTCCTCATGAAGCCCTCCATATGGTTAGTTTGTTGGTGATAAGTTGCTCTTTCCATCGTATAAAGAGCAACGACCTGTTAGCAGAATACATGAAATACGTTGAAAATACAATGTAAATTGTGGGTAGTCACAACTGCAACGCATGGGTCATCGCAGGTGCTTCTTTGGAATCCTTGCTCCACTGAGAGGTGTTCAATTTAATATCACGAATATCACGCAGATCTTTGTATTTGAGCAGCCCATGGGTAAGAGCATAGTCATAAAGCTCTCGCGTGATGCGAACATCCTCAATGCAATAGTCGCGAACTTTTTCTTTTTTACCCTCTTTCCACCATTCGCCAGCCTTAAGTCCGTCACCCGATTTACCTTTGCCCAGGGTCGCCTCGGCAAGCGACTGGAGGCGAATGCGTCGACCCAACACTTTCTGAACTTCGGAAAGCAGATCAAGCGATTGAATGTGCTTCAGGTCGCCAGGATAATAACGACTTAAGAGAGGAATATCGAACGCATCGGAATTGAATCCGATAAGCATGTCAGCCCGCTCCAATATCGGCCAGAGCTTAGGAAGCTCCTCTTTAAAATATGCAGAATACTCGTTCGTTTCCGAATCATGGATTGCGACGACAGTGAGCTCCTGCTCGGTCACATCGATACGACCGCGCACCATGGAGTCTGAAATCGATTCGATATCAAAAGTAATAGCACGCATAGTTATGTGCCGGAACGAAGTCGTGCCGAAATCTCCGATACAGGCAGCAAAACCTCCTCACCGGTGGCAAGGATTTTCATGCGAACCGTTTTGCTCTCCACTTCGCTTGAGCCATAGGCGACGAAATAGGGAATACCGCGCTTCACTGCGTCTTTAATCTGATCGCCAAGGGAACGATCGGTGAGATTCACGAAGACGCGACTACCTTCGCTACGGAGTGTCTCAGCAATGGCTTGTGCGGCAGAAATGTCGTCAGACTTTGGCGTGCCGATGTAGAGCTGGGGTTTCGCACCGCCTCCAGTCTGCGCGAGCAAATGCGTATCGAGAAAGTCTGCGAGCGTGACGTCGCCGAGCGCGAAGCCGACCGCAGGAATCGGGTCGCCGCCAAAAAGCGCCACGAGGCCGTCGTAGCGTCCGCCGCCAAAAAGTGTGCGAGGGTTTTCAGGATTGGTGTCGTACACCTCGAAGACCATGCCGGTGTAGTAGTCGAATCCGCGGGTGATACCGGAATCAAAGACCACATTACTCACGCCGCGCGAAGTAAGCGTATCAATGCGGTCAAGCAATTGGCGCATTAGAGCGGCAACCTCCGGAACTTTGTTGTCTGCAATGATTGCAAGAGGATCTTTCGCTGAGATTGTCTCGGACGCTGCCTTAAACGCTTCCGGCGTCATTTTGGATTTCTTATCGAGAAGACGAAGGTATTGGCGGACGCTGTCACCTTTTAATCCTGCGGCTTTGCACGCGGCGTTTAGAAGCGGTCGGGAATTCATGCGAATGACGAAAGTATTGTCAGCTGCGCCGAATGCTTTCAGTATGGTCGAAGCGAGCTGTACGACCTCGATATCTGCTTCGCCCTCGGGAAGCCCGATGAGATCGATGTCTGCCTGATAAAACTCGCGCAGGCGGCCTTTCTGTGGCCGCTCGTAGCGGAAACGATTGCCGATAGAAAACCAACGGAGCGGAAATGCGAGCTCGCGACGCTTGCCAGCGACCATGCGTGCGAGCGTAGGAGTCATTTCTGGTCGGAGAGTAACTCGCCGGTCGCCACGGTCTGTAAATGTGTAGGTCTGTTCATCGACGATTTCTTCGGACGTTTTCGCTTCGTAGAGTTCGGATCGTTCGAGCGGGGAGGCGTTGTATTCTTCGTAGCCCCACAACTGAAGCGTCGTGCGTATCCGCGCGAACATCGTGTCCATCCGTGCCCAATCGGCAGGATAGAAATCACGAACACCTTTATAGGGATCTGTGGAAGAAAGAGGTTCGGACATATGCCCGATTGTATCAGAACCGCGAGCAAACTCACTTCTGGACGTCTATGATGCGCGGCTGGCCGTACTGGTCGGTGCGTATCTCGGCAGAGAAATTCTGAGCTT
>JAHFMQ010000015.1 GCA_023267775.1 Candidatus Kaiserbacteria bacterium
GAGTTCGATTCTCGTATCCTGCACCCACTAGAAAACGTGCCTATCACGCACGTTTAAGTCTGAAGACAGAAAATACGCTGCAATTGCAGCGTATTTTCTGAGCTCAACAATATGTCTTTTGGGCAATAATGCTCGGTTGTCCACAGAGGCAACGAGAATCGAACCTTCCAGAACATGCTCGGTTCACTTGGCGTATAATCGAGTAATGGCAAAGCATAAAATAGTTGTTTACGTTCCCCTCAATGATGCTGATAAGATCAGAGAAGCGATTGGTCAGGCTGGAGGTGGGGAGCTCGGCAAATATGCATTTTGCAGTTTCTCAATGCGTGGCATAGGTCGTTTCAGACCTGAAGAAGGTGCAAAGCCTCATATTGGAGAAGTGGGGAATCTTGAGCAGGTGGAAGAGGAACGTATTGAGGTAACGTGTGATACTCAAGTCGTCGGTAATGTAATTGCGGCAATCAAAAGGACTCATCCATATGAGGAGATTGTGATGGATATATGGCCGCTAGAGAGTTGGTAGCCTTTCGTTGGTCAGATGAAGTTTAAACTTGTTTCGGTAGCTATTTTGTGTACGACTAATGACAATCACAGTCACTCTAAGTACGCACACGCTCTATATTGACCTTTCGAGGTATCCGTCTATAGTGGGGACAGCACCTGTGAGGGCTCCGGCTCTCTCACGGTCAATATAAACCGTAGCCAGGTGCTAACGAAAAAACCGTCCTTTGGGGACGGTTTTTTCGTTTAATCAACCTCCGGATTCCCGCTGTGTAGAATGCGCCGGTTGAAGTTGTCGACGCGCCAAAAGGGAATCATAGTCCAGAAGAATTTCTCCCCACCGAGGATTTGCTTCACGATCACTTTCACCCTTCGGTTGTCGATCACGGCGATAAACTCATAGTAGGTGACGTTGGTGTAGACCTCCTCCCAGCGCCCATGTCGTTTTCGACGCACGGGTATCTTCGTTTCCCAGAGGCCTTGGAGTGTACGTGAGCGTTTCAGCACTTCTGGTGCAAGTTGTATAAGCTTCAGACGCATGAACTGGTCACGTTGTGAGCGCGCCCTGTTCCAGGCTTTGAATTTGATGTGCTCGAGCCCTTCGGTATTGAAATTTATCTTTTCTTGGAAATAGGGGCAGGGTACCGAACCGATACCTTTATATAAGGCTTCAGCTTTCTCTCGGATGCTGTTGAATTCTTCGGTGGTAAAGGTGAGTTTTTCTGGTTGACGCTCCATGAATGATAGTTATTGCACCCCACTATATCGTACGAACTTGGAAATGCTACTCACCCGCAGGAAGCATCCTGGTCGGCACATTTCCACCTCTATCGGTAATCCCGCCTGTCCTGTAGATTGGTGCACATGAAAATTACCGATGAAGATTTCAAGGAGATACTTGCTTGTTTTGACCCTAAAAATGTTCCAGATAATCTTACCGAAGCTCGACAAGTTATCGAGAACTTTGTCGATCTTGTTGAACTCTTAATGAAACCGCTGCCTCTTCCGCTTGCAGGAGGATCTTCATTCAAACGACATTCTTCAGATCTTCAGGAATCATCTTCTCAATCGCTTCCACCGACTGAATCAACTCAAGGATTTTAGGGTCGCGATTCAGGTATCGGGTTCGAACGTCGTTGACGAGCCTGCACAAAGTACGAATGCCGTTGAAAATCGCTACGGATTTTCAATTCCCAAGCAACGGGCGGGAGTTCGATTCTCGTATCCTGCACCCAAAAATATTTACGCAATAGTCAGGATGCTTCCAGGAGTAGCTTTGTCGTGGAGTATTGCATCAGCGACCGCATTTTCTACCTTTTCTTGAATAGCTCGACGAAGTGCACGAGCGCCATTTTTCTGGTCAAATCCATCCTTAATCAAGCTCTGAACTAAAGTGTCAGTGACATTGACTGTCACGTTGTGTTCCTTCGAAAGTCGAGTATTGAGATCCGCAAGAAGTAGATGAGTGACGCCTGCCGCATTTTCGAGCGTGAGCGCGTGGAACAGAACGATATCATCAAAACGGTTCAAGAACTCCGGACTGAAAAGATGCTGTTCGATTAAAAACTTCGTGAGGTCATCTTTGGTTGTCTCAGGATGTTCTTCAACAAAGGCTGTGCCGGCATTTGAAGTGGCGATGATGATGGTGTTTTTGAATGATACGGTTTTTCCAGCTTGTGTCGTAAGGCGTCCTTCATCAAGAACCTGGAGCAAAGCATTCCAAATGATGCGGTCAGCTTTTTCAAGTTCGTCGAAGAAAAGTAACGAAAATGGATTTTCCTCAATGGAAAGACCAAGACGCTCAATGAATAGCGTTTCGCTTCCAGGAAGTGCGAACTCAGACATATCAAACCGTACCATTACGCCTTCGCCACCAAAATAATGTCGTGCCAGCATCTTTGCTGTGTGTGTTTTACCGCTACCGGTTGGACCCAAAAATAAGAACGAGCCAATAGGCTTCATTTTGCTTGCTACCCCCGTACGCGCGCGTCGGAGTGCCGAAGCTACGTCGTGAACAGCCTCTTCTTGCCCCACAATCTCTTTACGGAGAGCATCCTCAAGCGTAAGGAGAACTTGTTTCTCATCTCGTTCAAGTGTGCCAAGCGGTACTCCCGTCTTGCGCGACAGCACACGATCGACGTCTTTTACAGTGACCTCTTTCGCGTTGATAACCAGTTCCTCCAGCACATCGAGGGATTTCTCAGGCTGCGGCATCGTTTGGATCAAATCATTCGTGCGGCGAAGGATTTCTTCAAAGACCCCTTCCTCAAACCGAATGGAAGAATACTTCTGACGGGCTCGGTCATTGAGAAATTCAAGAGTTGCTTTATCCGAAAGCGGGGGGATATCAATACGTTCGAAATAGCGGAGTACATCTTCGCGCCCTTTCCAGAATCCGACGTATCCATCAAAAGAGGTCACCGCGATGACCTGAAGTTCCTCCGCATTAAGAAGCGGCAGTATCTCATCAAACATTCCCTGATATTTCTCCGGCTCATGGAGCACGGCGATGATATTTCCGGCTTTTTGCATTTCCTTAAACATCCGCTTCAATGCATCGACTGAGATACTTGCAAGAGGAATCTCTATGACCTCACGATTTTTCAGATTTGCCGGCACTAGCCCGCGGTAGACGTTCTTTGCAAATTGAGAAAGAACAGTTTCCTTTCCCATACCAGGTCCGCCCACAAGGAGCACATTGTCTTTTCCTTCTCTTGAGAGGATACGAGTAATGAGTTCAATTGTTTCTTCCCGTCCGTATAGTTTTTTATCGGGACCTTTGTACAAAGCAACGCCAAACCGATGCAAGACCGGCGAAGATCCGTACGTCCACGATTTACCTATGGAACCGATTTTTACCAGATTTTCGTACGAAAAACGAATGGGGATAATGAGCAGTATGGGTAGTAACAGGAACGAAAGAGCAAGACAATAAAGTCCGATTACGATGACAATGAGGCGAATAATAAGACCTATGAGAGTGACAGCGGTGCCTAAAATGATGCGTTCCCACCATTTAAATCCTTCATTTGTATCCCGCTTCCATCCTGAAAAAAGAGTTCTGAGCAATATGCCGATGGAGAAAAAATAGACGATAAAGCGAAACAGGTTCCACCATGATTTAAACCCGGCGGCTAGGTATCTCATGGAGACAGTATACGATGAATTTTTGAAGATTCGGCAAGGATTTTTGGGGACAGGCGCTGACCCTAATGCACCGCACAGTTTCTGTGGATAACTCTACATGCTATACTCACTCAGTAATAAAAAATTATGGATAAAATAGTAACTATTTACAGCACTCCGACCTGTCATTTTTGTCACATGGCCAAAGATTTTTTTAAGGAAAAGGGTATTGCCTATACTGATTACGATGTCAGAAGTGATCTCGCGAAGCGTCAGGAAATGATCCAAAAGTCAGGTCAGATGGGTGTTCCCGTTATTTTCGTTGGAGATGAGTTGATTGTCGGTTTCGACAAGGAAAGGCTCGCATCTTCCCTCGGCGTTACCGTATAGCATTTCGGCCCTTATATCTTCTCAGACTCGATATGCGGGCTCGTTCGGAGGATAAGAATTCGAAGACGAGTTCTTATTTCCTCACCTCGCCCTTATAGTTCAATGGATAGAACAGCCCCGTCCTAAGGGGTAGATGCTGGTTCGATTCCGGCTAAGGGCACTGGTCTACTTTTCGAGATGGTAGAATAAAAACTATATGGACCCAGAATTGAAACGAGTGCTCGACGAGACTCACGCGCTTGCAAAAGATAACCACCGCATGCTCCGCGCCATCCGGAGAGATCAGTGGATTGGTTTCTTTGGGAAGATCATTGTATGGGTCGTGGTGCTTGTCTTACCGCTCTACCTCTATCAACAGTATTTGGGGCCACTTGTCGCGCGGTTTTCAGCGATGTCCGGGATCGCGACGAGCACGACAAATCCATTTGGTCTTCCGACTACCACCGAACTGCAAAAACTGATAAACTCGTACAAAGCGGGGAAGTAGCCCCGATGAGACGCTTGGATAGCTCAGTTGGTAGAGCACTTCCCTGAAGAGGAAGGGGTCCCCGGTTCGAGCCCGGGTCCAAGCACAGATATGTTGCAAGCGATCTTTCAATGGATGAAAACGTACGAGCGACATCTCTCGGCATTTGCGATGGTCGCCGGTTTTATCGCGGACAACTTCTTTTTCGAGCGCATCGATCTCTGGCAGACGCAGGCAGTATTTGCTACCTACACAGCGATGTGCTTCGTTGCGATTCCTCTACTGCATTGGTTTGAAGTACACGCGACACCGGAAAAGTTATTTCAACGGTGGCGTCTTACACTTCCTTTCATCATACAATTTGCACTCGGAGGTTTCTGGAGTGGGTTCGTTATTTTCTATGGGCGTTCGGCAAATCTAGGCGCATCGTGGCCATTTCTTCTCTTTTTATTCCTCATATTTATCGGGAGCGAATATTTCCATCGGTATCATTCTCGACTCGTGTTTACGAGCGTTCTTTTCTTTTTTGCGCTTTATTCCTACACCATTTTTACCGTGCCGATCTACACCGGCACTATCGGAACAGGAACATTTCTCTTTAGTGGTGCAATTGCGATTGGTCTATTTGTCCTATTTACGATTCTACTCAGGATATTGGCTCGTCAGCGATTTCTTGAATACGTCTGGCAAATCAGGTTAGGCGCATTCGCGGTTCTGGTCGTTATGAACGTCTTTTATTTTGTAAACGTGCTACCACCGCTTCCGCTCTCCTCAGAAGCAGAAGGTATTTATCATTCAGTGTGGCGTGTTCCTGGAGCATATTTTGGAACGACTGAACCGGATCAATCATGGCAGGTGCGGTATTTGGGTTTTACGCCGACATTACACATTGCACAGGGCGATCCTCTGTATGCGTACAGTTCCATTTTTGCTCCGACGATTCTTAAGACAAATATCGTGCATCGCTGGCAGTGGTATGATCCGGTACAAAAAACGTGGATAACAAAAGCGATTATCACGTATCCAATTTCTGGTGGTCGTGACGGAGGGTATCGGGGCTATTCAACAGCTACCATGAGTGAGATTGGGGAGTGGCGCGTGAGCGTGGAGACAGAAGACGGGCACATCATCACCCGCTTGCCATTTACTATCGAGCTAGGAACCGTGCCACTCAATACGACCACGCTCAAATAAGGTTCCCAAAAGAAACAGCCTTACAAAGTTAATGCTTTGTAAGGCTGCATATGCAATCTAGAATCGATAACCGACCCCGAACATCAGCGAATCGATCCCCGGGTTGTAGTTGTCGTTCCTGGGGGAAGACTTCGATGCCGACGTCCCGGCCGTTGGAGTCATGTTCCCCAAGGACCGACAGGTACCAGTCCTGATTGAGGAACCATCTCACGCCGAGAGCGAGATTAAACGCGCCCCGGCCCTGCATGCCGCGATGTCCTTCAAACTGGTAGTGAACGCTATCAGTAGTATAGCGTATACCAGTCTGCGTGAAGAACTCCCAGGACGAATCCTCCGGATGCAGGGTCATCGCGAGGCCTCCTGCAGCTTTCCCCACTTGGCCCACATACGAAACGCTGGCATAAGGACCGAAGTGGAAGATGCCGGCCTTGAGGGGGAGGTAATCCCCATACAACTGGATCCCTGCTTTTGGTCCGGTAGTGAGTTCCTCTTTGAGCACGCACGTCCCACACAGTTGTGTGTAGGATCCGCGAAGTTCAACGTGAGCTTCCGAATTCTCCCAGGACCGCGCCTCGTTTGGGGACATCACAAGCGCTATAACCGCCGCGCCGAATAGTAATCGGAATGTAATATGCACCGGAACCTCCTTGGTTGATTGTCAGTTTACATCCGAAATCATGATACTATATCTATTAAAAAAGTCAATACCAACGCCAAAAGCCTGACTAGCCAGCTTTGACACGTAATTTCGTTTGTTTCGTCTTATTGAGAAGAGGGAGGATAATTGTCAAAAGACCGTCCTTTGCGCTTGCTGAGGAAGCCTCGACATCGATTTCTTGAGGAAGGAGGATTGAACGGGAAAATGAACCCCAAAAGAGCTCGCGAGTGAAGTAGTCAGGAGCAGCGACTTGTTCGCGTTCCATGCGTGAACCCTCAATTTCAACCATATCGCGGCGTATAGAAATATTCAGTTCGTCGGGACGCACTCCGGCAACAAAAGCACGAATGATAATGTCACCCCCGGTCTGATGCACGTCGACTGGGAGCTGACCCTCGCTTGCCGGGGCATCGTCACTCAAAGGTGCCGGATGCGCGGCTGATGGTCGAGACTCCTTTCGGGCTGGAGTCGTTGTAACCGGCAGCTCTTCATCAAAAGAATCAAAAGAAGTGTCGGCAGAGGAACTGCCTGAAAGACGTTCAAAAAACGATCGCTTCATATTCATAGTTAGCAAGTGTTGTTAGGGAGGTTACGATACCGAAAATATTTGAGCACTTCAAACGCTGCAAGAAATATGACGGCGATTAGCCAAACAAACAGAAACGCAGCAAGCTCAATGGAAGAGCCTTGTCTCATGATAAGCATGTTAAAGGCAGTATGCAATGCGATGGCGAGGATAAGTCCGCCAATCGAAGTCAGTATGCGCATTGAGGGGCGGTATGCTCTCGAAAACGCGAGCGCAAATCCGATTGCTGCTGAAGCGACCACATGAAGAAGATTTGCACCAATGAAACGCACATCACCTGTAAAAAAGCCAGTAATTATATTTCCGTTCGAGAGTGGAGTAAAAAGGAAAAGCATATTTTCTGCTGCCGCAAAGCCGAGCGCCACCGTCATCATATAAATGATGTAATCGAGAGATTCATCAACTGCGCTGCGCCAGAGGATAAATATTGCCGCCATAGCGTACTTTAAAACTTCCTCGATAGATGCCCATGCAATAACAGTTCCAAGCACAAGAGTTTTTGGATCACCCAAATAAGTCTGTGTAAATTGTTCGAACCAAAGCGCAAGTGGTACTGCAGCCATACCAGCAACAAACGCAAGTGCGATGAGTTTGCGGGGTTCAGGGCAGCGTGCATCCTCCTTTAAAAGAAAATAGAGCCAAATAAATGATGGCAGGAGTCCACCAAGAAATGCGTAGCCAAGCGTGGTCGTGGTCACCTCTCTATTCTAGCGCATTTACGACGGCCACTTTGCGACCATGAGGAATGAAGCGTCTTTTGTCGGCATAGACTGCCAAATCTCTTCGGTAACAAACGGCATGAATGGATGGAGAAGCCGTAGCGTACGATCAAAGAGAGTCATGAGAAGAACTTTTCTCGAAGTTTGGGCAGCAGCATCTCCATTTGCAAAAATAGGTTTTGACACTTCAAGAATATGATCAGCAAGTTCGTGCCATGTGTAATGGTAGATTTTTTCTGCTGCCATATATATCCGAAATTCCTCAATATCGTTTGTAACTTCTTTTATCAGATCGGTATGAACAGAAAGAATGTCTATATCTTCTTTCGATAGGGAGGCAGATATTTTCACGTCTTTCGTATTTTCAAGAACGAATCGCGCAATGTTCCATAACTTGTTCGAAAAGTGTTTGTAGCCCTTCACTTTATCTTCACTGATACGCATATCGGTACCTGGAGTGTTGCCGACAACAAGCGCCATGCGTGCCGCGTCCGCGCCAAATTTCGCTGCGATATCGAGCGGGTCGAGGTTATTACCCAGCGACTTAGACATTTTGCGTCCCTGTGCGTCACGCACAAGACCATGCAGATATACATTTTTGAATGGAATCGTATTTAACGTAAATTCCGTCATGAGTATCATCCGGGCAATCCAAGGGAAAAGAATGTCATATCCGGTCTCAAGCAGATCGGTCGGGTGGTAGGTTGTGAGATCTTTTGTTTCTTCAGGCCAGCCCAAGGTTGAAAATGTCCAAAGACCAGAAGAAAACCACGTATCAAGCGAATCTTCATCTTGAATCCACCCTTCTTCTTTCGGCTCAATCCCGACAACAATATCTTCCCCTTTGTACCAAACGGGGACTCGGTGGCCATACCAAATTTGCCGGCTGATGCACCAGTCACGTAGGTTTTCTATCCAGTGGAAGTATGTTTTCTCAAAGTATTCAGGAATAATTTTTATAGCTCCGGAGCGAACGGGTTCAAGCATAAGTTCCTTGAGCGTTTTCCCGCGTCCAGGAACTTTTTTATTCACCTCAACAAACCACTGAAGCTTTGGGAGCGGTTCAATGATGCCACCCGTGCGTTCCGCGGTCGCGACACTCTGTTTAATATTCTCCTCCTTTTCGAGCAATCCTTCACTCTTAAGCCAATCAATAACGATGTCGCGTGCCTCAGTTGTTTTCTTTCCCTCGAGTCGCCCGGCAACAGTCATCTTTGCATATTCATTTATGATGATTGATTCGTGCGATAGTTCGTGCCGGTCTGCGATATCCCAGTCAGTCTGGCTGTGTGCAGGTGTGAGCCCAACTGCTCCGGTGCCGAACGTTGGGTCAACTTCTTTATCGGCGACGATTTTAATATGCAGTGGTACATCACAGAAAACAACGTCGTATTCTTTCCCGACAAATGATTTGTAACGTGCGTCGTCAGGATGCACGGCAACTCCAACATCGCCCGCTTTCGTCTCGGGACGCGTAGTCGCAATCGAGATAGGGAAATCTTTGCTATAGCGAAATATATAGAGAGTTGCGGGGCGCTCTTCGTAGACGATTTCGTCATCGGAAATAGTCGTCTGACCTTTTGGATCCCAATTGACGATGCGCAAACCGCGGTAAATGAGTCCTGCTTGATACATTTGTTTGAATACGTTACGGACCGCGCGACTGCGAGCTTCGTCGAGCGTAAATGCTTCCCGTGACCAATCAAGTGAAGCACCCATCGTTTTCATTTGACTCACGATAGTGTCATGACTTTCTGCCGCAAATGCTTCGATGCGCTTTAGTAATTCCTCACGTCCGATGTCGTGGCGGCCTTTCCCTTCGTCTTTTTTGATTTGCTTCTCAACAACTGACTGCGTCGCGATAGCAGCATGATCGGTACCAGGGATCCACAGTGTACGAAATCCTTTCATGCGTTTGTAACGTATAAATATGTCTTCAATAGCAAGCATGAGCGCATGGCCCATATGGAGTCGTCCGGTGACGTTCGGTGGCGGAAGGACGATAGAATACGCGGGCGCGTTCGGATTCGTAACGCCTTGCCTCACGCACTCATTAGGGTTAAAAAGACCGCTTTTTTCCCACTCGGCGTAGATACGAGACTCGGTCGTAGTCGAGTCGTACGGCTTCAGAAATTTTTCATGCATTGCTTAAAAATATAGCAAATATGAGGGCACGTGTCTTATTGCGCGAGCGTAAGATTACCGTCCGCGATAATGTCGGTCACAAACTCTCTATGCTCGGCATGATAGAAACCGGCAAGCGCAATCATGATGGCGTTATCAGTCGTAAGTGCAGCGGAGGGTATAGAAAGAGCCACTTCGGGAAATTTCTCTTCAACTTTTTCTTTAAAGACACGGCGAATATGCGTATTTGCAGAAACACCTCCGCCGATGACGAGTGTTCGTGCTCGAGTTTCTTCGAGTGCGCGTGCAGTTTTCTTCCATAATACGTCGGTCACAGCATTTTCAAATTCATGCGCGATATGCTGCTTTTCACGAGCATGTAAATCCGTCTGTGTTTTTAATAAATAGAGTACGGCAGTTTTTAGTCCCGCAAATGAAAAATCACAGGTTGCCGAATCAATCATCGGTCGCGGAAGTTTGAACATCGTTTCTGAAGACTCGCTTCGAGCCGCTTCAGCAAGGCGAGAAATCTCAGGTCCACCAGGATAGGGAAGTTCGAGCATGCGCGCGACTTTATCAAACGCCTCGCCTACGGCGTCATCGCGCGTTTGTCCGACGAGCTCATACTCGAGCCAATTTTTCATGAGGACAAGTTCGGTATGTCCGCCGGATATAAGAAGTGCAAGTATGGGCATCTCAATGTTTTTGATAGCGAGCGTCTCGTTTTTGTTCTGGGCAAGCGCCGACACGTCGCCATGATCTCCCCGAAGGGGAGCGGCATGATGGCGGCCAGCAAGTGCGACACTCGCATCGTTCTCGCCCGAAACGGGCGCGATGTGATTGCCGCTAGCCAAGGCGGCAATCACATGCCCCTCCATATGATTTACGGCGACAAGTGGCTTCTTCCACACAAGCGCAAGAGCTTTTGCGAAATTAATACCGACCCAAAGTGCCGGTTCAAGTCCGGGACCGGCAGTGACAGCGATGGCATCTATCTCAGGGGGCTCACACTCGGAAACAAAGTCAAAAAATGATTCAGCAAGACCGGGTTCGCGTGCCAAAATTTCTGAAATTTTGGCACGCGTTTCCTCTGGAATTACTTGCGTATCCTCGTGAAGGAGCTCGGCCTCTTCGAGCGCCGCTTCAAGTATCGGTACGAGGTTTTTTGCGTGTTCTCGCTTCGCGAGGGCAGGGAAGACGCCTCCATATTCTTTATGTATTTCAATTTGCGAAAGCAGAGCGTTTCCGAGGATGCGGAACTTAGCACTTTGCGGATTTCCTTCGCATTCGAGAATAGCTATCGCAGTCTCGTCGCAGGACGTTTCAATTCCCAGGATTTTCATGATCTCTAATGAGTTCCCATGGAACATTTTTCCCAAATGGAATGAGGAAACCTGCAGCAGCGGGATGTCCATTTCCACCATGTTTTTGCGCGAGTACCGCGACATCAACGGTCTTATCACTACGGAGTGATACACGAAGCCCCGTTGCGTTTGCCGATACTATAATTGCGACAGGCGGTTTTTTAATCGATAATTTATTTCCAACATCACTTACAAATTCTCCAGAGGTACCCGTGAGGTAGCACTCAAATCCTTCAAATCGAACCAGTTCGGCGTGATTGACCGCATGGTCAACGACATGTTCGTGATACTGCTCAAATAACGTGCCGGCGTGTACGATGCGTTCCAATTCAGCAGGATCATCTAATTTTTGAATAACAGCATCCCATTCCTCAAAAGGGGAGGTCAGGAGGTCTGATGTGTACATGTACGCAAGTATTTCGCGCGCATGCGGAAGTTTGAATCGATACAGATCGCCGTCCTCTACATACTTCAGCAGAGTTGGGACAAGTGTTTCGGGATGAAAATAATTCCACGCGATAGTCGCCCCAGAACGGTTTGCGTCAAAGACATATTCCGACATGCTCTCAACGACATTTTTAATGCCTAAGTGGTGGTCAAGTACAGTAATGGACGCGGCGTCCTTAACCAAGGCATCCATAATCTCCTTTGGATAGCAGAAATCTATAAAATATAATTTCTTACCCTCAAGTCCTTCTGGAGCAGGGAATCCATGTTTAAGCGGTATATATTCAGCCGTATCACCAAACTTTTTCCAAGCAGCGTAGGCGCCGCTGAGGCCGTCGGGGCAGCCGCCGTGATACAAAATCGCAATATTTTTATGTTGAGCAATCATTATCCTCCAGTGTACCGTTTATCGCACAAAGCGCACATAGATACCGGCTGGAATGACCCGGTCCGAAGAAGATTCCTTTATATAGAGTTCACCGCATTCACCCTGTACCTCGCCAAACGTGCTTTCGACCGCTTGCGCAAAGGATTTCGGCGCATAGCCTGCGGCATAACCATTTACCAATAGGAACGACCCAGAATTTGCAGATAAAAGCTCTTTGAGCGATTGCAACAGTGTTTGGAAGTCTTCTTCAATTTTCCAGACCTCGCCTTTTGCGCCACGACCAAACGCTGGCGGGTCGAGAATAATTCCATCGTATTTCGTTCCACGGCGCACCTCACGCTTCACAAATGCAAGAGCATCATCAAGTATCCAACGAATTTTGTTTTCGGAAATATTAGAAATCGTTGCATTTTCATGCGCCCAGTCAAGGGACTGTTTTGATGCATCGACATGGGTAACAAACGCGCCTGCTTGCGCCGCCACAATGGATGCGATGCCCGTATAGCCAAAGAGATTCAGTACCTGAGGTTTATCGAGCTTAGAAATTTTTTCCGCGAGCCACTGCCAATTTGGCGCCTGTTCTGGAAACACTCCCGTATGCTTAAACCCGGTGAGTCGTGCGAGGAATGTTACCTTGTTCCAGGCGAGCTCCCATGACTCCGGCACAGATTTTTTCATGTTCCAGAGGCCTTTCTTTTCTTCAAATGTGAACTCCGCATGTGCTGTCTCCCATAATTCCGGGCGCAGTTTTTTCCACAGTGCTTGAGTCTCAGGCCGGGCGATTATCACGTCGCCAAAGCGTTCCAGTTTCATATTGTCTCCAGAATCAAGGAGTTCATAATCGCTCCATGGGAGGGAAGTGAGGTGTTGGTCGCAACTTAATTTTTTTGTCATAATGCTTCAGGGTGTTTCTTCGACCACTCATAAAAAACGACTGCGGCAGAAACAGCAGCGTTGAGGGACTCCGTTCGTTTATGAATAGGAATTGAGAGCGTGACGTCACATGCTTCAATCGTCTTTTCGCGAATGCCCGCCCCTTCGTTGCCAATGACGAAGGCGCTTGGCGCATCGAATACATCCGTACCGAGCGATTGTGTCCCAGACATGTCGAGACCATAAATCCAGAAGCCTTTCTCTTTTAAGGTCTTGAGCGTGTGATTGACGTTTCCAATGGTGACAAGTGGGATGCGAAATGTCATGCCGGCAGAACTTTTCACGACAGCCCCGGTAATGCCAGCCTGATTATGCTCGGGAATGAGAACGCCAGAGAGTCCGAATGCGGCAGCAGAGCGAATAATTGCTCCGACATTATGAGGGTCCTGAACTTCTCCAAGCACAGCAACCGCCGGATTTTTCGATATATCGAGGGTTTTTAAAAACGCATCGAGCGTTATGAGGAGCGCAGAGGGATCGATGGTAAATATGACGCCTTGATGAGCCGCATCCTTTCCGACAAACTCACCACCCTTACCTGGTGCAAGTGGTGCAGTTGGAATGGAATTTCTTTCAAGAAGTACTTTCAGTTCCGCATCGCGCGAATCGGGAACCAAAAATGCTTTGCGGATGATATGGGGAGTATTGCGAAGAGCTTCCATGAGCGCGTGTTTTCCGTAGACGTAGACTTTCCCCGCACGAGACGGTTTGTCACGCTCGTGCGTTTTCTTGGTCGCAAATTTACTATGGGGCCGCGGTCGCATTACGTAACTTTATAGCACAAAATCAAGTATTTCCCAACCAAATACCTAATAAATATTTGCTTCCGGATAATTAGCCCCGCGCTTGATGAAGTGGGTCTCTACATTCTTGAGTTTAAATTTCTCCGTAAAGAATTTGATTATAAAGTCGTTGTCCATGCCATCTTTGCAGGTGTAGACATCTGCGGAGACAAATCCTCGTTTTGGGAACGTATGCACGCTGATATGACTTTCTGCAATTATCACCACACCAGTCCACCCTCCCGGATCCTTAATATCATTTCCGTCTGAATGATAAATTTCCGGCGTACTCATTTTATGCATACCAAGAAGTTGAGGAAGTTTGTCGAGGCACTCAAGCACCACGTCTCTAGTATCAAGTAGTGTCTCGTCGCCCCCGTATCCATCAATCGTCAAATG
>JAHFMQ010000016.1 GCA_023267775.1 Candidatus Kaiserbacteria bacterium
GGCTCAAGTATTCTTCAGGCCAAAAACCCGGCAGCAGCGTTCGCTACACTCGAGGCACTTGAAAGCCCTTTTGGCGTATAAGTTTTACTAGCGGACGGCGAGAATGCCCCGCCCCTTTGGAGCGGGGATGAATCGCCGCCCCGCAATTCCCGCGCCGCGGCTTTGTGCGGCATACGCGGGTTGCGGCCGTGCGCTCGGTGGAGCGCACTTTGTCTAGCAAAACACCACGGTAGCCGCCTGCCCAATGCCCCGTCAGCTCTGCTGCGGGGATGGGACAGGCGGCTTGTTTTACTTCAGCATATGAACGCGAATCGGTTATACTAGAGTCATGGCACTGACCGACACGGAGATCGCAAAACTTGAGAAGCATGCGGAGGGAATTCGCGAAACGATTATAGAGATGCTCGTCGAGGCTAAGAGTGGGCATACGGCCGGCCCGCTCGGCATGGCCGATATATGTACCGCATTTTATTTTCATATTCTCAACCATCATCCCGAGGAACCGGATTGGGAAGACAGGGATCGTTTAATACTTTCTAACGGGCATATTTGTCCAGTGCGCTATGCCGCAATGGCGCATGCAGGGTATTTCCCAATAAAGGAATGCCTTACGCTCCGTAAATTCGGTAGTCGGCTCCAAGGACATCCCGAACGACTTCGTTTGCCGGGACTTGAAACAACGTCAGGTCCGCTCGGTGAAGGTCTCTCGCAAGCGGCCGGCATAGCATATGCACTACGCATGGATGGGAAGAAACAGCGTGTCTATTGTCTCGTGAGTGATGGGGAACAAGAAGAAGGAAATGTGTGGGAAGCAGCGATGTTTGCCGGAAAACACAAACTTCACAATCTGACGGTAGTTATGGATCGTAATAATATTCAGATCGATGGTATGACCGAAGACGTCATGCCTCTTGAGCCGATTGCGGACAAGTACCGGGCGTTTAATTGGCACGTCATTGAAGTGGACGGGCACGATATGAGCGCATTTATTGCTGCCGTTGATGAAGCGAAAGCTATATTCGAGAAACCAACCATCATCATCGCGCATACTATTCCTGGCAAAGGCGTGCCCGAAATAGAATTCGATTATCGCTGGCACGGTAAACCGCCTACCGCGGAGGAAGGGAAACGATTTCTCAAAGAAATCCGCACCATGAGCGGTAAAGTCCCGCACGAATATGCTTAATACCGACGCAAAACTCTCCTCACATATTTTTACGGACGCTATCGAGAAAGCGTCGACACGAGATGGTTTTGGCAAAGGGTCTGTTGAAATAGGCAAAAATGATCCGCGCGTCGTTGTCCTCTGCGCAGATCTTTCCGAAAGTACCCGCGCGGAATGGTTCCAAAAAGAATTTCCAGAGCGCTTTGTCGAAATGGGTGTCGCTGAACAGAATATGGCAACGGTTGCAAGCGGCATGGCCGCCGCCGGCAAGATTCCGTTTATCGCAAGTTACGCGGCATTTAGTCCGGGAAGAAATTATGAGCAAATTCGTACGACCATCGCACTTAATCACGTACCAGTAAAGATCTGCGGCATGCATGCAGGTGTTTCGGTCGGCCCTGATGGGGCAACGCACCAAATGCTTGAAGATATTGGACTTATGCGAATGCTTCCCGGCATGACGGTGATTGCTCCAGGGGACTCGGAAGAAGCTCGGAAGGTGGTTATAGCCGCGGCACAGACCGATGGACCAGTCTATATTCGTTTTAGCCGCGCAGTGACTCCAGTGTTTACTACGAGCGAAACGCCTTTCGAAATCGGGAAAGCACTTCAGCTGTGGAAATCAGATGACGCAACGATAGCAATTCTTTCAACAGGTTCTTTGGGTTACACGGCGCTCGTCGCTGCGGAAGCACTTGAAAAAGAAGGGATTAGATCGACCGTTCTTCATGTACCGACCGTGAAGCCGCTCGACGAAGCGGCTGTGCTCGATGCGACGCGCCGTGTGAGAGGTGTCGTAACTCTTGAAGAACATCAGGCAGCTGGAGGTTTTGGAAGCGCCATTGCGGAATTTCTTTCGCAGCATCAACCGGTACCAATGCGATTACTTGGCATTAAAAATATGTTTGGGCAATCCGGTGACCCGGACCAACTACTTGAACATTATGGACTTGACTCTCTTCACATTCAGGAGGCGGTACGAGACCTCATGGAAGGCTAGATTATATGAAAAATATAAACTCCTATTTTGCTGTGCTTATTGTGACCGTTGCGGGAGCGGGTGCGGCTCTGCTCATCATTCACTTAGCGTATGCCAATACCTTCACTATTTTACGGGTAGGTAATCAAGGGGAGTATTCGTCGCTGCAACAATCACTATTAAAATAATCGTTGTAAAAATTTTATACCGATTCGACGCGATAATCCGCAGGGGCATTCTTGAGGTACATTTCAATCTGTTCACGGGTGAGCAAACCTTTTTGTGCGCCAACTTCCTGCACCACCGACATAGAATTTATCGGGCCCCACATAAGAGCCTCTCGTAGCGGTTTGCCAAGTGCTAATGCAACAACGAAAGTAGAGGTCATCGCATCGCCAGCCCCCGTGCGATCGATAGGCGGTTTTGGGTCCGGGTACATACCAATCTTGAGCATCTCGGTGCCATCAAAGACATAGGCGCCGTTCGGTCCATCGGTGATGAGGACGGTTTTCGGACCGAGCTCACGCATTGTTGTGAGAAGTTCTTTTACATCAGTTTCTCCTACTTCTAAAATACGTTCAGCCTCTTCTTTATTGCAGGCAATCAACTCTGTTGCGGCATACAGAGAAGCGAGTTTCTTTTTGCCCATCGATATTTGAAATGTACCCGGCTGAAACGCAAGTTTTGTTTCTGGGTGATTGGCAAGCCATGTTGCAAGTTCTTCATGAAAAGATTCTGACTGTTCGCCAGCGGAAGAAAGATAGATCCATTTTGGCGCTACGAAATCCTTCGGTATCACATACGGGTATGCTTCGTGGTGAATAAGAATGGTGCGCTCAGCTTCATACCAGAGTACGTAATGGTGATTAGTCGGTAGGCTATCATTTACGGCTACGTACTTTGTATCGACTCCTTCGCGTTTGAATGATGCAAGCGTTTCTTCACCATAACGGTCTTTCCCCACGTTTGAAACAAACGCCGAGGAAAGTCCCAACCGTGCCGCTGCGACAGCCGCATTAGCCGCATTTCCTACCCCGGGCACGAGAACGGCAAATTCAAAAGGAATTTTATCGCCCCATTTCATCGAAATAGTGCAATTTTCATTATTGACATCACAATTAACCCGAGCTTCTTTAAGTTTGATAAATTCGTCCACCGCGGTATCACCAATAGCGACAAAATTCATATAGCAACAGTGTAACATGCCGAATACGTGTGGTACGATATGCGTGATGGCTGATCTTATCCAGATTGCACGTTCGCTGTTTGCTCCCGGGAAAGGGATTCTTGCTGCGGATGAAAGTGTTCACAGTGCGACAGCACGCCTCGCGTCCCACGGTATTCCTACCAGTGAGGAAATGCGCCGACAGTACCGAGATCTATTCTTGGGCGCCCCTGGCATTGAGCAGTATCTATCAGGCGTAATTCTTTTTTCAGAAACACTGCTTGAAAAAGGGAACGATCATAAATTATTTCCGACGTCACTTAGTGCGCGAGGCATTCTTCCGGGCATCAAAGTCGATCTTGGCACCGAACCCATGAGCGCGAGCCTGGAAGAGCTTATTACGCAAGGTCTCATTGATCTTCCTGAACGGCTTGTAAAATATAAAAAACAAGGAGCAGCTTTTACTAAGTGGCGTGCAGTCGTTCGCATTGATGGAGATCATTTACCAACCGCAACTGCCGTCCATGAGAATGCAAAACGTCTCGCAAGTTATGTGAAGGAAGTTCAAATGGCAGGTCTCGTGCCGATCGTAGAGCCAGAAGTACTCCTGGAAGGCAAGCATAGTCGCTCGCGTTCGCGTGCGGTCATCGAGACAACCCTCGGTACCGTTTTCTCAGTGCTCGAAGAACATGCTGTTGACCGCGCGAGCGTGATTCTGAAGACATCCATGGCCCTTTCCGGAAGCGAAAGTGGGAAAAAAGATACACCCGCAGAAGTTGCCGAAGATACTATTGCTGCACTTATGCAGAGTGTCCCGCGACAAGTAGCCGGAATAGTATTTCTCTCTGGCGGGCAAACCACTGAGCAGGCAACTGATAATCTCGCTGCAATAAGTCAGAAGGCAAAAGAAGTTCACGCACCTTGGCCGCTCACCTTTTCTTATGCGCGTGCTCTTCAAGAAGAAGCATTAACGCTTTGGAAGGGTAAAGAGGAAAATGTCCCTGCGGCGCGTGCGGTTTACCTTGCTCGTCTCGCGAAAGTATCAGCAGCGCTCGGGTAATTGCAATTCTTCAGGTTTTCCCGTATATTCAAGCGACTATGCTTACGCTTTCAGTAGAAAAACGTGAGAAATCAAGCGCTTCCGCGCCGGCCCTCCTTCGTAAGGGTCTTGTTCCTGCGGTCGTCTATGGAGCACATCAAGCCTCAACTCCTATCATGGTGTCGATGGGTGCTTTCCAGAAAGTCTTGCGCGAGGCAGGTGAAGCAACTATTGTTTCTCTCGATGGTCTTGGCGCGCCACTGCCAACCCTTATTCATGAAGTGGATCTTGATCCTCTCACGAACCAGCCACGCCACGTAGATTTCTATGCCGTCACGAAAGGCAAGAAAGTGGAGATTGCAATTCCGCTCATGTTTGTTGGGGAATCGCCGGCCGTAAAAGCTGGTGCAAATCTTTTGAAGGTGCTCCACGAGCTTGAGGTGAAGGCTGATCCTATGAGTTTACCTCACGATTTTAAGGTCGATCTCTCAGCACTCGTTGCGATTAATGATCGAATCCATGCAAAGGACATAGTCCTTCCTTCGGGCGTCGAACTCGCCGTTGATCCTGAGGAAGTTATTGCACTCGCGCAGGAAGTTGTTGAAGAAAAAGAGGAAGTTGTCGCTCCAGCAGATATCTCATCTATTGAAGTCGAGAAGAAGGGCAAGGAGGAGATCGAAGTTGACGGAGCAGCCTCTGCCGCTGCTCCTACCAAAGAAGCTAAGAAGGCTTAGTCTCATAGCCGACGTGGTAAAATAGCCGGACGATGAGCCGGTTTTTACTAGCGGACGGCGAGAATGCCCCGCCCCTTTGGAGCGGGGATGAATCGCCGCCCCGCAATTCCCGCGCCGCGGCTTTGTGCGGCATACGCGGGTTGCGGCCGTGCGCTCGGTGGAGCGCACTTTGTCTAGCAAGACACCACGGTAGCCGCCTGCCCAATGCCCCGTCAGCTCTGCTGCGGGGATGGGACAGGCGGCTTGTTTTACTTTGTATGCTCGGGATTGTGTTCGTAGCTGTACCTCCCTTAGCGCACGCTCAAAATGCCTCTTCGGCGGTCGTAAATCGCCAACAGGAACTGCAGACACAACTCGACGCTCTTGAGAGCCAGATTGCGAGGCAACAAGAATTACTCGACGTTGCACAGAGTCAGCACCAAACTCTCCAAACTCAAATTGACGCATTAAATGCGGAAATTAAGAAAACACAACTTCAGATTCAAGCAATTAATCTCACGATTACGCAGTTGAATGGCAACATCGGGCAGCATAATGAAACACTGTCACAGCTCTCGGCTCAACTTACAGCGGAAAAAGAATCACTGGCGCAAATTTTACGACAAACACAGATGCTTGACGGGTATTCAGTAGTCAGCGTAGCACTTGGTTCAAAAGGAGTCTCTGAATTTTTTAGTGATTTGGATGCATTTACGTCCATAAAGAGCGCCCTTGCCGATTCATTTAATCACATTCAGCAGACAAGCGCTTCAACCGAAGCTGAAAAGGAAGAGCTTCAGACTCGACTCGCCGAACAAGAGCAGTTACGCACTGTGGCGCAACTCGCGAAACAAGCGGTGCAAGCGCAAGAGAAAGAAAAACAGCAGCTGCTCGCGCAAACGAAAGGCATCGAAGCGAACTGGCAGAAACTCATAAGTTCAAATCAAAAAAATGCAGCGCAAATCCGTTCAGAACTTTTTACCCTTCGAGACAGCGCCGCCATTCCGTTTGGCACCGCGCTCGCATACGCTCAAGCGGCTGAGAAAGCCACAGGTACCAGAGCCGCTGTCACCCTTGCGGTCTTGAAGCAAGAAACTAACCTCGGTCAAAACCTCGGCACTGGATCGTGGCGAGTTGATATGGCACCATCGCGCGATCAACCAGTTTTTGTCTATATCACGCAGGTCCTTGGTCTTGATCCTGACAAGATGCCAGTGTCGAAAAAGCCATGGTATGGATGGGGAGGAGCCATGGGACCGGGCCAGTTCATTCCCTCGACCTGGGTCTGTTATGGAGGGTTTGTGAACATAAACTCAAATAGCTGTACACCATCATCTGGCGCAGGGAATTCCTTCTGGAAAGGTCCTTGGCGGTATGATGCGAGCAAAGACCGTGTGCGCAAATTACTCGCAAGTTCACAACCATCGAACCCGTGGAACGCGCAAGTCGCCATTATGGCCACTGCGATGCTTATGGCAGATAACGGTGCTTCAGTACGGACGCCGGCCGCTGAGCGGCTTGCGGCGCTACGTTACTTTGCCGGCTGGACACATGCGTACAATCGTGCCTATGCGTTTTATGGTGACGGCGTCATGGGATTCGCTGCCACCTTCCAACAAACAATCAACCAACTTGGTGGGGCATAGACTGTTGATAAAAGAATCAAATGTGGTATAAATAGCTGCAGAAGCCCTTTCAAATTTTTTCTAGGAGGTCTACGCGATGTCACACAAAGGACCATTACGTTCATTGGATGGAATGTGCCTCTTTACGTTTTTTAATCGACTCTTCCTTTTACTTGAGCGGATTAACCCGCTAAAGAAGAAGTAGATCGAAATTCCGCACCGTTGTGGAGCACAAAACAAAGCCCAGAAATGAGAGGAGGATTCACAAAACCCCATCTAGTTAGGCATCATGCCAGCTCGGTGGGGTTTTATCGTGATCGTTTTACTCGCGGACGGCGAGAATGCCCCGCCCCTTTGGGGCGGGGATGAATCGCCGCCCCGCAATTCCCGCGCCGCGGCTTTGTGCGGCATACGCGGGTTGCGGCTGTGCGCTCGGTGGAGCGCACTTTGTCTAGCAAAACACCACGGTAGCCGCCTGCCCAATGCCCCGTCAGCTCTGCTGCGGGGATGGGACAGGCGGCTTGTTTTACATCTGCCGGTATCACGCCGCGCAATTTTGTAGATCAGCACTCATTTCAAGAACTCCCGCTTCTTACCCGCGCTGAATTTAAATCCGTCCCGCCATTGCTTAGAACATATGTCCCGCAAAAAGAAGTACTGTTCGCCAGCTATGAAGATATATAACTCTGAAACAGTTGTCCACACTTGTTTCTAGGTGTGGGCTCATTATGGTTGGGTATATGGAGTACAATATATCCGCGATGTCTCTCATGCGTGTACTTCTGAACATAGTCTCGGGCGCCCTCGTTTTCGTGGCAGTTCTTTTCGGCGGAGCCCTACAATCGTTTGCTCAAACAGCAGCGACGCCGCAAGGTGGCATTGTGCTCGCAACGATAAATGTCCAGGACATAAAAATCCTCTCCCAAAAGGGTAATGTATTCGACATTTCTTTCAATATAACTAACCGAAATGGGGTTCAGTTCGGTGTCAAATACGGTGTACAGCTGATTTCTTCAACCAAAGCTGGCCAAACAGTTGTTGATGAATATGTATATCCAGAGGCTTTGAACATCGCAGAAAATAGTAGTGTTTCGAAAGAGATTACGTATACCGCGCCAAGTAATTTGAGCGGTACGTACATGCTCCTCATTTCCAGTAAAAATGATAGCGGATTCCCATTCGCCTTGATGCCCGCTGGGAACGTTACACTTACCGCGGGCGTAAAAAGTCTTGTCATCAGTCCGGAGTCGTGTTTTCTCCAGGTTTCCGGCGAGAAAGGAAGCTCTCATTACAATCTCGTGCAGGGTGTTGATGTTGCTCAAAATGAGAACCTAGTGCTTACCTGCACCGCCACAAACGGTATGGCGACGAAACTATCAGTAACTCCGTCGTTTGAAACACGCTACCGTACTGCTTATGGAAACGTTGTATCGCAGACAGGAGGCGACCTTTCCCCGATATCATTTGCCGCGGGCGAGAAAAAGACCTTTTCAATTGCGCTGCCTAAAGCAGCTGAACCTCAAGCTTACAATGTCTTTACGACACTCAAGGCCGATGGAATTGTGTCGAATACAATCGATGCACACTACGTGATCAGTGGTTCAAGTGCGACGGTTCAGACGCTGTCGCTCAATAAGAATGTCTACAGAAAGGGCGAGACAGCATCAGCACTTTTCATATGGTCGCCGTCAGCGGATAGTTTCCCAAACTCCCGTATTGGAACAGCCTCTCCTTCTGCAGTTTCTACGAATATAGTGATGACCGATGGAAGTGGAAATGCATGCGCGAACCCAGTTAACGAACAACTCACAAATGCAGCAAGATTAGTGGTCTCATTTCCTATTATTCAGGACTGTACTAATCCGCGCATAGCGCTCTCTCTCACAGATGCCGCTGGGAAAGTCCTCGCACAGAAGGAGTTGATAATCGTTAGTCCTTCAATGGCGCAGACATCATCCCCGGGATCATCTTCCAGTTCCGGTCTCGTCGCGATTGTTGTCGTACTCATTCTTTTGGGAGGAGTGGCCTACTTGGTTAAAAGAAAAGATGATATGAAACAACCCCCGCTATCATGAGTAAAATTACTTCGCGCGCATTCATCCCGCTACTTTCCCTAGTTCTCGTGGTCGGATTTGCGTTACCGCAAGGGGCAAAAGCGGATACGCTTCAATACACTGGGTACGCTCAACACACTCCCGGTGACATATACGATTACACTTATACATTTACCATCGGTCTGGATAAATCAACGTATTCGCCGGGAGAAGTCGTTTCGGCAACTGCCTCATTTGTATCGCTTGCGTGCGGCAACGGGTATACAAGCTATTCTTCAAACGGCGGTGCATCGGTATACGCTACGATTAACAATGTGAACACAGTGATCATTCCTGAATATTCATATGTCGGCAGTACAAATTTCACTGCGCAAAGTGCCCTGGGAAATTACAGTGCTTTGTTTACTTCAACTGGACGGGACGACTACCAATTTGGTAATCACGAATATTTGAAAACTGACCCAAGTCTCACGACAATTCTTGTCGGGTCAACGACAATACCATACACCGTGTACGCACCACCTGTTGATGGAGGTTGGTCCTCATCATGGTCTTCCTGTTCAGCCAGCTGTACTCAGACCAGAAGCTGCACCAACCCGGCTCCATCAGGCGGTGGTGCAAGCTGCAGTGGTGCAACCAGCCAGAGCTGCACTGGTGGGGCATGCGTACCTCCTACAGCAAATCTCGAAGCGAACCCAAGCACCATTGATAATGGCCAAGCATCAACACTTACATGGAGTTCCACAAATGCTACATCGTGTACCTCGGTAGGTGGTTTCTCGACAGGTGGAGCGACGTCTAACAGTGTCGGTGTCTCGACAGGTGCTCTCACATCTTCACAGAGTTATCAAATGTATTGTGACGGCGTGAGTGGCCGTACCTACTCAAGCGCCATACCGGTCACCGTTCTTAATCCGACCGTCGCCATCAACGCCGTACCAGACCGTGTCGTGAAAGGGAATCAAACGACTGTCTCGTGGAGCGCAAATAATGTGAACTCCTGCTCAATCACTCGAAATGGTTCATCATGGAGAGGACCATTAGCTTCTGATGGCTCTCGAGCCCTTAACGGTTCAGTCCCAGACACTATTACTACTCAAACCACCTACATCATTACCTGCACTAACAATGCGAGTGCGGATGCCGCAACTGCCATCGTGAATGTCGCCTCGACCTTCCAAACGTTCTAGACTTGTGCTACTATCGGCGGGATGAAAAAGGATATACACCCGGAGAATTACCGGCAGGTTATTTTTGAAGATATCGCCTCTGGCGCGAAGTTTCTTATTGGTTCTACAGTTTCTACAACTGAGACTGGGAAGTGGGAGGATGGTAAAGAATACCCAAAACGCGTCGTAGAAATCTCTTCTAAATCTCACCCCTTTTATACTGGTGAAGATCGTACGCTCGATAAGGCTGGTCGCGTGGAGCGCTTCAAACAACGCGCCGCTAAAAAGAAATAGGGAACTGCGCAGAGAATGCGGTTTTGTGACCGCATAATTTCCTGCTCTAAATTTGCTCTGGCTCGCGCTGTCACGCTCCGCACGTTCCAAAACCGCGTTTTCTGCTTCGTATAAGAGGGTGGTAAAGTGAAAAGAATATGGAATACTCTCCTGAATTTAAAAAGAATTTCGCGACGGCGTATCTCGCTGAGGAATACGAGCGTCTCGAAAAAGAACTGACCGAGGCGCGCACTGCCGCGGGTGCTGATGCCGAACTTATGCGAATGGCTGATGAAGATGAAGCGCGAGTCCGTGCGCGTCAAAGAGAAATTCTCTCTGAAATCGAACGCATCGTTATTAAAGAAAAGGAGGAAGTGGCACGACCGAGCTCGGTGGTGATGGAATTGCGTGCTGCCGCAGGAGGTGATGAAGCGTCTATTTTTGCCCATGATTTAAAAAACATGTATCAAAAATATGCAGAGCATCGCGGGTGGAAAACGCGCACGATTGATGAGCTCACGCTCGAAATTATCGGTTCTGATGCGTATGATGCGCTCCAATATGAGACTGGTGTTCATCGAGTCCAAAGAGTCCCGCTGACTGAGAAGTCGGGCCGTATTCACACTTCGACCGCTTCAATTGCCGTGCTTCCTATACGTTCCAAGTCTAAAATGGATATTAATCCAGCAGATATTCAAATGGAGTTTTCGCGCAGTGGTGGAGCCGGAGGACAGAACGTGAACAAAGTGGAAACGGCGGTAAGGCTCATCCATACACCGACCGGTATTGATGTGCGATCGTCTTCCGAGCGCAGTCAATTGGCGAACCGCGAGAAAGCGATGCAGGTGCTTTCCGCGAAACTCGAACGCCTTCATGAGGAACAGGAGGCTAAAAAGCATGCAGCGGAGCGTAAAGAGCAGATAGGAACCGGCGATCGCTCGGAAAAGATCCGTACTTACAACTACCTGCAAGATCGCATCACCGACCATCGATTAAAGGAGTCTTGGCACAATTTACCGAAGATTCTGGCAGGTACTATCGATGGCATTGTGGACGCTCTCCATACGGCTGCAACTCACGGGGGTGTTGGGAAAGCGGGAGAGGACGAATAACTCGCACATGCGCTTGCATCTCGGCCGATTTTCAAGTATTGTGTGCCCCACATGAGTACTAATGGTTCCGTGACCGAATTGAAGCGCCTCTTCGATACAGGGGCGCATTTCGCGCAGGTGAAGAGTCGGCGTCATCCCTCCATGAAGCCATTTTTGGTGGGCACCAAAGGTCGTCAGGAAATTATTGATTTAGTGAAGACGGTAGAGCAGCTTGAGGCGGCGAAAGCTGTTATGGCCGCACTTGCGAAAGAGGGTAAAACCGTACTTTTCGTTGGTGGAAAGGTTGAAATAGCTGCGCTGGTAAAAAAGATTGCTCAGGAGGTCTCTGCGCCATTTGTCGCAACGCGCTGGCTCGGCGGGACCATTTCTAATTGGAATGAAATTAAAAAGCGCGTAGAACGCCTCGCTGAAATAACTGAAAAAGGAGCCGCTGGTACACTCGCCAAGCAGCACACCAAGCTCGAATTGGTGCGTATCGATCGCGAGAAGAAGCGCCTCCAAGAACGCCTCGATGGCATCACTACGCTCACCAAGCGTCCGGATGCACTCCTTATTGTTGATACAAAACATGAGAAACATGCGGTAAAGGAGGCGAATGACACAGGCATTCCTATCATCGCAATCATGAGTTCTGACTGTGACCTTCGTGAAGCAACGTATCCAATCGTTGCAAACGATACGTCACGCGAGACGGTCAAACTTATTCTCACCGAACTAGCCGAAGCCTATTCGAAAGGCCAAGCAGCATAAACATCGTCGTAGAGACGCCGTATCTGACGCAAGGATGTAAGTTCGTGTGTGTTATTATTTTCAAATATCTATGGAAATCACAACTGACAGCATTAAAGAATTGCGAGAAATGACCGGGGTATCGGTCATGCAGTGCAAAAAGGCACTTCAGGAGGCCGGAGGAGATCTTGCAAAAGCCGCTGTTATTCTTAAGAAGCACTCGGTAGCTTCTGCCGAGAAAAAGGCTGATCGTTCTCTTGCGGCAGGTATCATTGGCAGTTACACTCACGACGGCATTATTGGTGCCATGATCGTTCTTCGTTCGGAGACTGACTTTGTTGCGAAAAACCCAGAATTTGGCGCGCTTGCTCGCGAACTTGCGATGCACGTCGCGGCAACAAATCCTGCCTACATAACGACTGGCGAAATCCCAGAAGAAGCTAAAAAAACTGCCACCGCCGTTTTCGAGAAGGAAGTCTCCGCGAAACCAAAGGAGATGCAGGCAAAAATTCTCGAAGGGAAGTTGGCGAGTTACTTCCAGGATCAAGTTCTTCTGGAACAACCGTTTATCAAAGATGAAAGCAAGACTATACGCGATCTTCTCAACATTGCGACACAGAAGTTCGGCGAGCGTATTGAAATAAGCCGATTTGCACGTCTCTCCGCTCATTAATTCATGGCGAATCTCTTGTTCATACTCACGACGTATTTACTCCTTGTTGGTTTTTTCGTACTTTCGAGTTACGAAAACCGTCGCGGCGTGCGTCTCTTCAGCGGTTTTCGCACACGCTTAGATCAGGATGTTCGAAAGATTGAGCTGATTCTTGAGCATGTAGATCTCGGCGCTTTTCTCCTTGATGAATTGCGACGTCTCATCGCTCGACTTGGTCACGATATAGCTCACCTCTCACTCCTAGTCGTGCGTGCGGCTGAGCGACTTCTTACGCGCACCGTCCGCCATTTCCGCACCAAGCATGCAGTCGATGTCGTGCCACGTGAGAGTACGAGGGGGTACGTAAAGACACTTTCGGACTTCAAGGACCGTCTGAAAGCGACACGTCCCGATATTCCTGATATACAGTAGGAAGAAGCCGCCTTAGCTCAGTTGGTAGAGCAACGCTTTTGTAAAGCGAAGGTCCCCAGTTCGAGTCTGGGAGGCGGCTCAAAATAGGGTAATGCTTTTTGAAAGCGCAGGCCGAAGGTGCCGGAGTCCACGAACGGCGCACCAGTTCAAGCCTCCGAGGCGGCTCAAAACAAGAGGTTTAAAACACAATTAAAGCGTTGGGGTAGGTGTCGACAGCGATCCCTTAGGGAATTGCTTCTCAAGATCAGTCAAAGAAGTAAAACCATAATATGGTTTACCGCTTATGACGAAGGCGGGCAGGGAATTTCGAACTTTAGTAACGGTGATAAAAGTTTTTAATGCACCAAGATCAAGATTGTAGTCAAACGAATATACCCGCAAGCTTGGATAGGTATCACGAAGATATGAAAGTGCATATCCTGCCTTATCGCAGTCGGGACAATCGCCAGCGTTGCTATAGAAATAGAGGACCGTCGTGGGAGGTTTGGTTCCACAGGCAGCGGCAAGCTGTTTAGTGATGAGAAAATCTCGGATTTCGAGTAGAGAATACTGATCCTTTAAACGTAGGACCTGCAGGTTGTCGCTACCGAGCTGATTTTCGGTGTATGCG
>JAHFMQ010000017.1 GCA_023267775.1 Candidatus Kaiserbacteria bacterium
TTCAAGAATACTGCACTTCGGTAAAAGTCTTTCTTAAGAATCTTTTTTGTGGCATTTTACACGGTTCAACTTGGGGGTTTCACCCCCAAGTTGAAAGAGGGTATGTTCTGCAACGTGATACGATACGCGGATATATGGGACCACTCTGTTATTTGAATGGGGAACTAATTCCCCTGCGAGACGCAAAAATTGGAGTGCTTGATCTTGGGATCCTCCGCGGCTTTGGTATATACGAAGGAATCACCGCATTTGGAGATACGCCGTTTTGCTTTGACGATCATTGGGAGCGCTTTGAAATTTCTGCTCGATTACTCGGTCTTACTATTCCTCACTCGAAGGATGAGGTATTCAGCGCAATGAGGAAGATTATTGCGCATAATTCTCCGAAGACGCGTGCGAACCTGCGCATGGTGCTCACCGGAGGCGAAGCGAAGCACAGCTTGGAACACGTCCCCGAACGCGAGACGCTTTTCATTACGGCAGAGCCTTCTGTCCCCCTACCCGCCAAGCTCTACGAGCAAGGCGGGACACTCATTTCCTACGAGCACCAGCGCTTCATGCCAGAAATTAAAACGACTCATTACATCACTGCGGTCATGCTTCAGAAAAAACGAGCGGCGGCGGAAGCGGTTGAAATTCTTTACACGTCTGGCAATCAAGTACTTGAGTGCGCTACGAGCAATGTCTTCATGGTAAAAAATGGGACGGTCATCACGCCGGATGCCAACGTCCTCAAAGGCATCACACGGAAGACTATTCTTGAGATAGCGCGGAAAGAGTATCCGGTCGAAGAGCGAAGTATTTCGATCGATGAGTTTCTCGATGCTGATGAAATGTTCATCTGCGCTTCATTTAAAGATATTGTGCCCATTGTGTCTGTAGACGGGCAAACGATCGGCTCTGGAAGTCCTGGCAAAATCACCCGCGACCTCATGAGGCACTTTGCGGAATACACGAACTTAATTTAGTGCCCCGAATATAGTTTCGACGTACTGTGCGCCTACCTGGATTCGAACCAGGGACCGTCTCCTTAAGAGGGAGCTGCTCTACCAACTGAGCTATAGGCGCAATAATGAGAAGACAAGAATGTATTCTCGGATTCTTGTTCTCCAAACGAGCGCCTGTACCGAATCCTAGAAGATAGCGGCGCGATGAAGTGACTGTATCCTAAGACCCCGAGTCTTTCAACTTATCGTATGTGCACAATGGTATACGCTATAATCCTTAGGATATGAGCAGACGCATTAAACATGTCGAAACAAAGTGGTCTGAAGAACTTGCATACGTAATTGGTCTCATTACTTCTGACGGAAATCTTTCCCCTGATGGGCGACACATCAACATAACATCAAAGGATCTCGAGATCGCGGAGTATGTGAAGGATATTTTGTGCCTTTCAAACACGATCGGCAAAAAAGCGCGCGGCGGTTCGACCGATAAGAAATACCATGTCTTGCAATTTGGCAGCAAGAATTTTTATGCATTCCTTCTCTCGATCGGATTGACACCCGCTAAATCGAAAACAATAAGAAGGGTTTTGGTGCCAGATACATTCTTCTCTGATTTTTTTCGCGGATGCATCGATGGTGACGGAAATATTCACGAATCTAAACATCCGGAAAGTAAACAGGTGCAATTACGTTTATCTCTCGCGTCGGCAAGTAAACCCTTCCTCATATGGGTGCTGAATAATGTGCAGAGAATCTGGAACATCCAAGGTGGTTGGATTGTAGAAGTGGATCAAAAATCAACATGCCTGCTGAGATTTGGCAAAAGAGATTCTATACAAATCTTTAGGACGATGTATGCTCATTCACAGAAGTATGCGCTTCAGAGGAAATTAATAATCGCAAAAAAATATTTGGGCGAGTAGCCGAATTGGTACAGGCGCATGGCTTAGGACCATGTCTCGCAAGAGGTGAGGGTTCGAGTCCCTCCTCGCCCACCAGCAGGTATTGACTTTTCCATAGTTTTCTGTACTATAAACCGCAGAAAACGGCTCATTTCGCTAACAATAAAAGGAGGAACAGTGTATGGACGCCTTGATCATAGTGTCCTTGGTTGCTATTGCAGTCGTACTTCTCTATCTCGTTCTCTTAGCTGGCGAACGCGCCGTTAAGGCGATCGTTCGGCTCTTCCAAAGAGAAAACGGACAACAGCGAAAAGAGGTGCAGGAGTCAGACGCTGCAACGAAGAAAAGTACGTTGCGGTCAAAAGTGTCCTCGGTAATGTTCTTTTACCTGGAAATCTTCCTGATGTGGCTCGCCGAGCAAGATGTCTTCTTCACAAAATGTAAAGAGGGCACCGTGAAAGCAATAATGAAAGGCGGATCCCTAGACCACTTCATTATGAGCTTCGCTGGATACCACTTGAATGACCCCAGAAAAAACTGGTACCGTTCTACGGATACTAGAGACGGCGTTCCCCAAGTTCTCCAGCAATGGGAAGTGAAATATCATGGCCCCAATACCAAACGAGTGCTGGACGAAGTTAAAGAACTTGCCCAAAATAACGAGACCCGGAAACCCAAAGATGAGGAGCTGGACAGTTATTATGACGATCGTCGTCCTTTACCCAAGAAACTTGGTTTGTATTGGGTTGGACGTCCTTGGGTCTACAGTGTGTACGTATATCCGTTCGCATGGAATGAAACGGAGACTGAACAGGAGAGCGGTATAGAGAAGATTCTTCCTCGTGCCGAACCAACTGATTTCATTTACGTCGCCGACTTCACCTACGCAATCAAGACTGACAGCGCGGAGACAAAAGACCGTTTGCCAGTCGATGTGCTCACGTTTGTAACGGTGGCGATACGCAACCCGTATCGGGCACTGTTCAGCGGTGAGGATTGGATACAGCGTGTTACTTCAGTAGTAAACCGCCACGTTCGAAATTTCGTTGGAAGCCAAGGATATGACGACTTGGTCACTCCAATTAAAAAAACCAAAGACGAAGCGGCTGTAACTATGCAGGAAGTAACAAAGGCATGGGCAGCTGAATTCTCTGGTCCAATCATTGACTTGACTAAGAAATTGCCGGACGATGATGGGAAAAGCCAGCCTCCATACGGATTACGAGATAGGTATGGGGTTGTGATACGCACGGCTGATCTTCAAACAATAGCTTTTGCAGGAACGCCAGCGGCAAAACAAAAACTTCTTGACGCAGCAACAAAGACGTACACGGCTATAAAAGATGCCGAGGCCGCCGTACTGAAAGGTACCGCTGATGGAGATGTCATCGAGATAAAGGGTAAGAAAGAAGCTGTTGCTCTGAAGGAAAGGCTCATTACGATCGAAAACAGTCCCGCAGGTCAATTACTCGCTCAACTTGATGCGATCCAAGAATCTTCAAAAAATGGTGGCACGATTGTGTGGGCAAATGACCCACTCATCGCAGCTGCAAAATTCTTGAACTCCGCTAAGAAAGAAAAGGAGGTCGTTGAGTCATGAACACTTTCTGGTGGATTGTAGTAGCAGGAATCATCCTGTTGACGGTATTTATCGGTCTGCCGATCTACTACCGACTTAGGAAAAAGCCCCTTGCAAATTCGCGCGGGAAAGTACGAGAAGGGCTAGAAAAGAAAAGAGGTACGGGCAGAGAGACTGTTGTATCCTCTGAATCTCGCAACGGTGGGGGTAAGAATGGAGATGGGTTTCTCGAAGGTTTGAAGAAGCACCAGGGTGTTGGGTTCAATGTGTTCATAATCCTCGTTGGAGCAATGGCTCTGTACTGGGGATTTACCACTGACATGCGGCCCTCGGATGTCGGAGTTCTTGCCCAGAAATACTGGCTTGCGGTCATCATAGGGTGGGCCATACTCGCCACATTGATCGCATATATTGATGCGATACAGTGGAAAAGTGGCCTCCAGTGGATACTCGGGGGAACGGCACTCATGATCCTCTTCGGACTTCCGTTCTGGACGTTGGTCCCGACCCCATCAGTATCATCAAGCACGATGCAGACTACATCACGACCAGAAATTCCTCTGGTGAGTTCACCAAGAACATCGTGGCCAGTGATGCTCATGCTAATTGCAGAAAAATCAAGAAAAATTGGCATACCACCCGGGATGAGATTTGTGCTATACGGAGCGGATATTCGTATTTACTGTGAGTATAGGGACAAAAAAGTAAGTTCCTATCTCATCGGTGAAACGCCGTGCCCTGATGGTGATATGCCATTCTTCTACCTGGAGAATTTGGCGCCTGGCGAAAACGTCGCCCGCTACGCGTTCGCTCCTTTGTGAAGTTCTTTGTTCTTTCACCGAAAGGCCGCATGGGTTACCATGCGGCCTTTTACTTTTTACCCTCCTTTTATAGTTGACTTAATGTCTGGGAGATCAAACGTTCCAAGGGCAACATTAATAATCCCGTATACTCCGAAAATAATCGTAAGACCGATAAGCCCCCAGAGAATGGCTTGCTTCCCTTCTGCCCGTTTACCCTCATCACCCGCATTTCTGATGAACTCAAACACGCCCCAAAGAAACACCGCGAACGCAGCTGCCGCAAGAAGTAAAAGTATCGGATTGATTATCTGCGTTTCAACTTTCCCAAGGAATGCATTCAGGACGACCATTTATAGTTGTGGTCTCACTCCTATTGTACTTTTATAGTGCCAGTGGTTGGAGCAGTTACATTAGCGTTAAGACCAACCGTTCCTGTAAGTATGTTGACGAGACCCCATACCGACATCATCACGAAGAAACCAATAAGGCCCCAGAGCATAAGACTTTTCCCTTTTTCCTTTACGTCTTCGGAGCCTGAGCCAACAATGAAAGTTTGAAATGCGCCCCACACGAAGATGATGAACGCAACTGCGAAGAGTACGGGAACAAGAACATTGTTGATGGTGTCAATAACGAACGTCCCTACATCCTTGACGTTAGCAATCGAAGTAGCGGCTAGAGAGATTAATGGAAGAACAAAAGCGACGAGTGTTCCAGAGACAATAGCGATTACTTTTTTCATAGTATAGATAAGTGATTAACAAGGTAATTGTAACTTCCTACAGCGCACCGTCAACAGCACTTTTCTGCCTCATGTGGATAGAACCAACGACTACCTATATCGTTGGAGCAGGCGGAGCAAGTCCACCACCACCATAAAAACCTAGTCCCAGAGTCAGTCCGACGATCCACACTAACCCCCACACAGACATAATAATGGCAAGTCCGATGAGCCCCCACAAAATAAACTGTCGACCGATTGCGCGCTCGGTATCATTGTCAGCCCCGAGAATGAAGTACTTAAAGACCCCCCACAAGAATGTGATGAAAGCTATCGCAATCAATGCTGGTAGGAACAAGTAGAAGATGATTGAGATTATGCTTTGGGAATAGTCTTGGAGAATAGTTAAATTCATACTGTATGTTTAATTATCTGAATGTCCCAAAAAATGAAGGGGTTCCTCCAAGAGCATTGTTCAGACCGAAAATGCTTACGACCAAATTGACCAACCCCCAAACCGAAATCATAACGGCAAAACCGATCAAACCCCAGAGAATAATTTTATGGCCGCTTTTGACATCTTCTTCGTTGCCCGTAGAAAAAATATATGATTTTGCGACGCCATAGAGAAACACTATGAAAGAGATCGCGAACAGCACCGGCACAAGAACTCCATTAATAATACTGATGACAGTGGCCCCGACCTGGAAGAGACCTGAGCCAACTCCTCCCCCGAACCCGCTGATGCCTAAGAACCCAGGCGTAATCGAAGTCCCGCCCCAAAATTGCTGCTGGGCTGAGAATGTGTAGAGTTGATTCGGAGGCGACATGATACTAGTTCCCTGCGCAAATCCGACGACAGGAAATAAAAGTAGAGCGGTGATCAAAGTGATGCGAGTGATCAAGTTCATATAAGGTGAGTGTGGCATATATTGCTAGTCCAGTAAATCGAGTGTTGTCAACAGTATGTTTACAAGACCCCACACGGAAAAAAGAACGACCATTCCAAGGAGGCCCCAAAGAACAAATTGCCTGCCTTGGGCGCGGTTCCCCTCATCAGCACCGCTAAAAATGAAGTACTTCACAACACCCCAGACAAAAACCCCAAATGCGAGCGCAAGTATGACGGGCACAACGACGGTATTAATAGCGCCGATAATGCCTGTGGTACCGCTACCGACAAATTGGGCGAAAGTCTGGGACTGTACGGGGCCAATAAATCCTGCGGGCGGCATATTATTGACCGGCAGAGAGCGCCGATACCGTCGCTTTAATACCATACGCAATTGCTTGAGACCCGAGAAGTATTAAGGCACCAACAACGGTCCATAAAAGCGCTGTCCGCGCCTCGCTGATCTTTCCAGGTTCGCCTCGCGCTACGACAAAGAGATAACCTACGTACACGAGCATAAGAACAACGACGATTGCGCCGATACGAACGATAAAACTAAGGATATTTATAAGAAAAGACTCGACATCAGTTCCTCCTTGGAGAGGGTTAAGAAGTCTCGTGCCGCTATTCCCACCTCCAGGCTGTTGGATTCCTCCGGTGTTTCCACCCCCAGATTGTTGAATCGCGGACGACGGCGTCGCACTCGTTGAAACACATTGAAAGCCGCTGGAGGTAATATCACATGTTGTATTGGACGGGCATTCATTAGTAGCTCCTGGCGTACAGCTATTGGATGGAGATTGTGCGTGCGCGAAGGAGAGCGGCATCAGTGCAAACAAGCCTGCGGCGAATGATGTGATAAGGAAACGCATAGTTACTGTTGAAGAAGAGAGCCTAAGGAGCGTGATGCGTCCCCGAGTGCCTCCCCAAGATTTGAACCGCCACTAATCACATTTCCAATCATACCCGAGAAGACACGGTCAACGTCAGTTGCTGCTGGGGACAGCCAACCTTGGCTATAGAGCGCCTCAGCATATGCTACGGCCGCTCCTGGGTCGGCCGCTGGAGGATTCGCGAGCGAGTTCAAATTTGCTGGGACTAGCCCGGTTGCACCAGCTGCTATGGCCTGATTTGCAGAGCCCACCATCAGTGTAGCTGCCTGAATTGCCCCGTTAGCATTTTTTACCCCGCGCGGAATCATGAATGCGTATAGGAGACCATACACGCCTTTGGTGGTCGATGTTTGGCTTTGTGGTACTGGCGACACGGTGAAATTTAGGTTCGGATTTGCTGATTGCAGGTAACGCGATTCGGAAGCATAACCAAAATACAGTGTGAGATCGCCTGAAAGAAACATTTGCGTCGAATTCGATAATGAAGTGTTCCAAGTATAGGAGACTTTTGAAGGATCGGCGAATTGCGTATAGAAACCAAGCACCGACGTACCTCTTGAATTATTTGAAGAACTTTGGCCGAGATTACTTACGAGCGTTGCACTCGAAGAATAAGAAGTAATTGAAATACCTTGCTGCAAGAAAAGAGTGGAGAGGATCCCGCGCGCATTGTGTACGTTATTATAGGCGCCAAGCGCGATAAGACCGCGCGTAATCTGTCGCGAGGGAGTAAGAACTGTAAAATGCGGGACGAGACCAGTCAGCGCCTCCCACGTTGTCGGTGGCTGTGCTACGCCATTACTCGAAAGAATGGAACGATTCGAGTAGAGGACGAGTGGATCGACAAGAAACGGCAGGCCGTAATACCCCGCTCCGCCGGGAGCCATGAAAATTCTGCCCTCATCAATAAAAGTACTCACAAATGTGTTAGCGGAGATCACCGAGGTCGATATTGGAGATATGAACTTCTCGAGTGGATGCAATTCTTCTTGCGAGGCAAGTATGAGATCGGGTGAAGCTCCAGTGGCAATAGCTATAGCAATATCTGAAGGCAAAGTTGCCGGATCTTTTTTTACGTATGACACGCTCTTAAATGACTGATCGGCTTGCGAGAGAGCCGTGAGTGTTGCTTGTATGCCCGACTCGGGTAACGTGCCCCAGATGACCACCGTACCGACGGTATTATTTGTTTTACTTTTCCCAGTGTACGTAGCAAACACAAACAGCCCGATAAGCGCGCCGAGAACGAAGGTGCCGAGCAATATAAGCTGGAAGACGGATAATTTCATGGTGAGGTAAATACTATGCCGTAATGATGCGGTCCTGCTCGAAATGATTTTACCTTATGGAAGCCTCCGTTAATAAACAATGCTTCGGCATCGTGCTCTGATACCACCTGTGCAGCTGCCGGACCGATGCCACCATAGCTCCCTGCCCAGTCGACCACCATGAGTTTCCCGTCAGACTTCAAGACGCGTTTTATTTCTCCTAGTAATCCGATGTGGTTTTCAATTTGGAAAAGAGTGTTTGCGAGTATGCCTGCGTCAACGGATGCGTCACGGAGATGCGACCCGCCAGCTTTTTCGATGTCTCCCCAAATTGTCTCGATAGTGCCCACATGATGTATGTGGGTGTTGAGTTTTAGGTGCTTCAGCACATCCTCCTGAACATCAATCGCATATACTTTCCCGCTATTCCCAACAACGCCAGCTGCTGCGCGCGAATAATGGCCAGAACCAGCGCCAAAGTCGGCAACCTTCATCCCCTCGCGAAGTCCTAGCTGAAGCACATTTTCTTGAGGGCTACTAAAAGAAGAACTCATATCTACTAAAATAACATGCACGGCCTGCTCTCGGCCGCGCAATCAACATCACATAATTTCCCAGAGACAATTCCATCCTTTGCTCCGAGACGAGTCACAAGCACAAGTGCACTGAGTGGACCCTCACAAGGTTCGACCTTGTAGAGATCTACGTTTATACTACGAGCTGATATGACACGCCATTTTACTTTCGCTCCCGGTGAATATTATCATCTCTACAATCGTGGCACAGAAAAACGGAACATATTCAATTCCCGAACTGATCGCGATCGCTTTCTCGCTCTCCTCTATTTCGCAAATCAGGATGCTCCAGTCGACCTTAAATTACAAGGTCGAACCTTGTTAGAAATGGCTGAACAAAGAAAAGAAGCGCCGCTCATTGAAATCGTCTGCTACTGCTTGATGCCGAATCATTTTCATCTGTTAGTGCGCGAGCTGGCGGATGGCGGAATTAGTAAATTCATGCAAAAGATCACGACTGGCTATACGATGTATTTTAACAAATGCTCCGAGCGAACGGGCGCTCTCTTCCAAGGAAAATTCAAAGCAACCCATGTCGCTGGTGATCGATATCTGCGCTACCTCATTTCTTACATTCACTTAAATCCGGTGAAGCTTATCGAGCCGAAATGGAAAGAAACGGGAATCACCGATCAAACGCGTGCCGAATATTATCTCGAAACGTACGCCGCTTCAAGCTATCCTGATTATTTAAACAAGAATCGTCCGGAGGGAATAATTCTCTCAAAAGATGCCTTGCCTGGGTATTTTTCTTCAGGTACCGATTTTAAGACATTCGTCACAGAGTGGCTTACCTACAGACCCGATCCCGATTGATACGAGGTCTTACAAGGTCGAACCTTGTAAAGATTACATAGACGCCCGCTTCAAATATACAGAAGAATAATTGGCTCTACAATCATTATAATAATCAGAATAAATAAACTTAACGGTAGTATAGTTGATACAAGAAATATACCCGTGCGACTATAGAAACGTGTTACTGGAGAACTAAACATCGCGTTCAATATCCCTCCGGTGACAAACCAAGGGACCCGGTATATGGTGTGTGGATAACGATGAATATCGTCTGGTTCAGACCGTCCTATATCGTAGGGTAACGCTGCAATAACTGCAAAACCGATTATTATCGGAACAATATATGCAATAACCCAGCTTGGGGCACCCCCAAAAACTAGGAGCGCAGTTACCCATGCTGGAACAAAAAGATATTTCAAGATGAAGTATAAAGAACCAGGTCGTTCATCTACCTTAATATCGTGTGTGAATGGATATTTAATAAGGTTCCAAAAATCCATGCCTCATGTTGTACTACAAAGCTACCATCGAGGCAATTGAATCGCCTTCGCGCATTTTCATGACGCGGACTCCTTGGGTTGCGCGCGAAAGGAGTGAGATTTCGGCGACTGAAGTGCGTATCACCTGTCCTTTCTTTGATACGACGACGAGTTCCTCTTCTTCAAGGTTATCTCCCGAAACAATTCTCGCGCCGATGATTTCGCCGGTCTTTGCGGTCACTTCTGCAGTCTTCACACCCGAACCACCGCGGCCCTGCACTTTGTATTCTGAAATCTTCGTGCGCTTGCCGTAGCCCTTGCTCATGATGACGAGGAGCGAACCATTCTTCTCTTCCGCTGCTGTAATGACTTCGGCAGAAACGACACGGTCGCCCTTCCGTACGCTCATACCGCGAACGCCGCCGGCAGTACGACCCATTTCGCGCACATCCTCTGCTTCAAATCGAATACTCTGACCTTTCGCAGTCACGATTGAAACTGTGTCGGACTTTCCAGCAAGATTTGCTGAAACGAGTTTGTCGTCCTTCTTTAAACTAATTGCAATGATGCCCGAACGACGCACGTCGGCAAAACTCTTTGCGGCGACTCGTTTCGCCGCACCTTCTTGCGTCACAAACACAATCGACGACGCTTGGAGCTCTGCGCCTTTCGGCACCGCAAGCACGCTCGTCACCGACTCATCGGCTGCAAGCGGGAGGAAGTTCATGATGCTTTTGCCTTTTGTTGCGCGTTTCCCTTCCGGAATTTCATACATCTTTATTTGATACGCTTTACCAAAGTTCGTAAAGAAAAGTAAGTCGCTGTGGGCGCTCGCGACCAAGAAGTGTGTCACAATATCTTCTTCTTTTGTCGCGATATCGACGACACCGACACCGCCACGCTTCTGGCGACGATATTCGTTTGGATTGGTGCGCTTGATATACCCGCCTTCGGTAAGCACGAGCATCGATTCCTCATCTGGGACTAGGTCTTCCACTGAAATATTCTGCACGCCACCTTTGACAATCTTGGTGCGGCGATCATCGCCGTATTTCTCTGCAAGCTCCTCGAGCTCAGCTTTGACTACTGCGAGAATCTTTTTCGCCGAGGAAAGAATATCTTTCAATTTCTTAATGAGTGCCTGAACTTCGGTGATCTCATCCTCGATCTTTTTGCGCTCAAGTCCTGCGAGTTTCGAGAGGCGCATTTCGAGAATCGCGGCCGCTTGCAGTTCTGAAAAACCAAATTTCTTCTGGAGTGCTGCGCTCGCCGAAGGAATATCCGCGGCTTTCTTAATTATCGCGATAACCTCGTCAATATGGTCAAGTGCCTTTGAAAGACCGAGTAAAATATGCTCGCGTGCTTCGGCCTGGCGGAGATCAAATTCCGTGCGGCGCTTCACCACCTCTTGGCGGTGCTTAATAAAATGCTCGAGTATCGCCGAGAGCGAAAGAATCTCCGGCACGCCGTCAACAAGCGCGAGCATGTTGTAGTGGAACGTGCTCTCAAGATCGGTGTGCTTATACAGCGCGTTCAAAACCGCTTGCGGATGCGCGGTGCCCTTGAGCTCCACCACGACGCGAATGTCTGAAGTCGACTCGTCGCGAAGGTCGCGAATGCCTTCGAGTTTTTTTTCTTGTACTAACTCCGCAATGCGAGCGATAAGTTCGCTTTTATTTACGCGGTACGGAATGGAGGTGATGACGATGCGCGTATCTTTTTTCCCATCATCAATAATTTCTGCTTCGCCGCGCACGACGACCGGCCCCTTGCCGGATCCGTACGCATGCTTGATATCAGTCTTATTAAAAGCGATGCCGCCAAGAGGAAAATCTGGTCCTTTGACGAATTCAAGCAGATCGTCGGTTGTTGCGCCAGGATTTTCTATCAAATGAATGGTCGCGGCGACTACTTCGCGAAGATTATGCGGAGGAATTTCAGTTGCCATACCAACCGCGATACCGAGCGTACCGTTTAATAGTAAGTTTGGAAGGGCTGCAGGAAGCACGTTTGGTTCTTCCCGAGTCGCGTCGTAATTTGGGTTCCACTTGACCGTTTCTTTCTCCAAATCCGAAAGAAGTGTTTCTGCAACACGAGAAAGTTTTGCTTCTGTGTACCGCATGGCGGCCGGAGAATCGCCGTCGACCGAACCGAAGTTCCCCTGGCCGAGCACGAGCGGATAACGGTGCGTAAATATCTGCGCCATCTTGGTCATCGAGTCATACACCGCGGTATCACCGTGCGGGTGATATTTACCGAGCACTTCGCCGACTACCGTGGCACTTTTGCGAAATTTCGCTCCGGGCACAAGACCCATATCTTTCATCGCGTAGAGAATTCGGCGATGCACCGGCTTTAATCCATCACGAACATCAGGAAGCGCGCGTCCCGTGATGACGGTCATCGCATAGTCGATATACGACTGACGCATCTCAGCAACAATTGGCTGATTGATGACGTTCGCCGCTACGGACACTACCGAATTCTTCTCTTTGTCTTCTTTCCCGCGAGCCATATGAATGTATTAAAAAGGCAGAATCGTCTGCTCAGCCTGCTTCGGCTGACGAGTGGAAGAAGCAACATCGACAATTTCTATATGCGCTGGCGCTGAAGCGTCTTGTATCGCTGCAGCTGCTCCAGCGAGATTTTGATTTCCAGAATCGGACGACACGACGACAGGCTGATGTGCACTGTCGTCAAAAGTAGCGTTTTTAATTGCGAGCGATCCAGTTGCCAGAGAGTACGTAAACCACACAAGAGCAATGAACGCAGTGCCGCCTGTCGCCGCACCAAAGGCGATTTGTTTGCGCACGTGGTGCGGCTTACTTTTGGCGGTTTCGATGTGATCAAAAATACTCTTCATAGGGTTTACGCTGTTAGTACCAGTATACTCCCATCTCGTCCTGCGAGGTCCTTCTTTTTCAGAGTAAGTTTATCAACTTTTTCTCCCGATGAACCTGCTTTCTTCAGGTACGCTTCAAGCGCACCTGACTGCCCCATGCCGCTCCAATGCATAGGGACGATTATTTTCGGTTCAAGCGATACGGCAAGTTCGTGTGCGAGGGCTGGGGTCAGCACACCATCGCCACCGACCGGCACAAAGAGCACGTCAATTTCATCAATACTCTCGCGTGCTTCTTTTGAAAGTTCTTTGTCCGAAAGAGCGCCGAGATGTACGAGCGTCATATCTTCGAGCTCGACCGAATATATAGTGTTGATTGCATCGGTCTGTCCCTTCCCTAGACCATATTCACTCTTTGAAAGAAATCCCTGAATGATGACACCTTGCCGCTCGTATTCGCCGGGACCAGAAGCAACAAATGGCGCTTTCTCACCATACGTGACTTCTTCAACACCGTTCATGTCGGGATGATTTCGTGAAATAAGCGCGATGTCGGCGCCAAAACGGACCGGGGGGAGCGTGCCTCCTTTTGAGATAGGATCAAAAACGACCGTGAGGTCGCCGAGGGTTACTTTGAAGCATTGCCCACCGTGATGACTGATAACCATTGCCCCCATCCTAGCATTTTTTAACCATATTTGCTATAGTCTTTTAGTCAGGTTTGGAGAA
>JAHFMQ010000018.1 GCA_023267775.1 Candidatus Kaiserbacteria bacterium
ACCGTGAGGTCGCCGAGGGTTACTTTGAAGCATTGCCCACCGTGATGACTGATAACCATTGCCCCCATCCTAGCATTTTTTAACCATATTTGCTATAGTCTTTTAGTCAGGTTTGGAGAAGCAGAAAGGCGTTAACCCTGGAGCCGCAAGGCATCAGTACCCTTATCGAAAATCCGAATCTCTATACACATATGTCTGAGAAAAAGGAGGCCATAGTGGCGCTTCCAACCATTCATCTGCCCGAGGGTCACCCAATGATGGGAATGATTGATGCTATCCCTATGCCGCCGGCGGCAGGTGATTTAGTCGAAGGAACCATCATCGCTATTAATCGCGGGCGCGTATATATCGACCTGAAACCGTTTGGCACGGGTCTTATCTACGGTCGCGAATATCTGAACGCGGCTGACGTTTTGCGTAAAGCAAATCAGGGCGACATCATCAGTGCGAAGGTCGTCGACCCAGCTGGCCGCGAGGGCTACATTGAACTCTCACTCAAAGAAGCGCGCCAAGCCGCTATTTGGGGCGAAGCAGAACAAGCAATCGTTTCTCAGACTCCGTATTCTCTTATTGTTGAAGAAGCGAATAAAGGAGGACTTATCCTCACATGGCAAGGTATCGCAGGATTCCTTCCTGCCTCGCAGCTTTCAAAGGAACACTACCCTCGCGTACCGGAAGGAGACAAAGAAAAAATTCTTGGAGAGCTTATGCGCCTTGTCGGCCACCCGCTTTCGGTGCGCATCATTACGGCTGATGCCAAGGAAGGCAAGCTTATCTTCTCTGAACGCACCTCAAATGAAGCTGAAGAGAAAGCGTCGCTCATTGATAAGTATCAAGTTGGCGACACAGCTATGGGTGAAGTCACGGGTATCGTTGATTTCGGCGTATTCGTGAAGCTTGAACCGGGTCTTGAAGGACTCGTCCACATCAGCGAGCTTGATTGGGGTCTCGTTGAAAATCCTCACACGCTCTTCAATGTCGGCGATCATGTACAAGTGAAAATTATCGAGATTAAAGACGGCAAAGTCTCGCTCTCGATCAAAGCGCTCAAGGAAAATCCATGGCACACTGCCGCCGAACGCTATAAGAAAGGTATGGAGGTCCCTGGTGTTGTTATCAAATATAATAAGCATGGTGCGCTCGCCTCAATCGAAGAAGGTGTTGCCGGACTTGTACACGTGGGAGAATTTAAAACACCCGCCGAACTTCGCGAAACGCTTGAGCTTGGGAAGACCTATCCGTTTACTATCGCGCTCTTCGAGCCGAAGGATCAGCGTATGACGCTCACCTACGCGGGAAAGAAGAAATAATTTCCTTCAAACGAAAAGAAAACACCGCGGCGCCTCCGGCGCCGCGGTGTTTTCTTTTTTTTACTATCGAGTGTTGGCAAATTGAGTCGCCACATCAACACCTTCTGTCGCAAAGAGGCGCGTAGCTTCAGCAACTTTCTTAAAAATCTTTTTTACGGTAGCCTCTTCGCTTGGTTTCCATTTGCCGATGACATGCTTGATGACTTTTTCTTCGCCCGAAACTTTTTTTGCTTGATTTTTCTTCCCCGTTCCTGAAATACCGATGCGAATGCGTGCAAAATCCTGTGTTTTAATCGCGCGCATCACGCTCTCGACACCTTTGTGCCCCCCGCTGCCGCGCCCAAAAACCATCTTTATAGTGCCGAGTGGCAAATCGAGGTCATCATGAACGACGAGAAGACTTTGCGCGGCTTTCGGACTCTTCACAAACGCGCTTACTGCCTTTCCTGAGAGATTCATCATCGTTTCCGGAAGCACAAGCGTCGTATTTTCTCCGGCAATTGCGCCTTTCCCCACAAGTGCATTCGCAGTTTTATTGAAAACGAGTTCATCAAAACTTTCTTGCTTCGCAAAAAACTCTACCGCACTCCTTCCGGCGTTGTGTCGCGTCTTTTCATACTCCTTTCCCGGATTCCCGAGGCCCACGATGACGATTGCCATATGTATATGCTAGCACGCAGCAAAAATAGATAGTAGGACTCGGCTAAGCGACCCGGAGCGCTATCTATTTTTGCTGCGTGCGAGTTGAGCGCACTTAGAAAACTTGCGCCGCTCAAACCGAAGCGTACAATGGCCCGCATGAATGATACTGGAAAGGGTCTTTTGAAGGATCTTTTCACTCTTGCGTTCCTTATTATCGTTGTCGTCATTCCCATTCGCCTTTTCATAGTCTCTCCTTTCGTCGTTGATGGAGATTCGATGCATCCGACGTTCAAAAATCTTGATTATCTCATCGTTGATGAGCTTCTTTACGACTTCAATACACCACAGCGCGGCGAGGTTATCGTGTTCCGCTACCCTGGCAATCCTTCGATCTTCTATATCAAGCGTATTATCGGGCTCCCGGGCGAAACAGTCGCAATAAATCATGGCGTCATCACTATCGCGACCGTAACTGGTGCCAAGTTATCGCTCTCGGAGCCTTACATTGTGAACGAAGACGCGACGTATACGAAAAGTGTCTCGCTAAACCCCGATGAGTATTTTGTTATGGGTGATAATCGCCCTAACAGTTCAGATTCACGCGTGTGGGGTCCGCTTCCTAAGAAAGACATCATTGGTCGCGTTGATTTGCGCATTCTTCCTTTCAAACAAATGGGATTCTTCCCCGGAAGTACCAGTTACGCAACCCCATCAGTCTCTGGTTCGACAACTCCCCTCATTGCCTCATGATGCGTACCACGATTCCGGCTGAAGAACTTTTAAGCAAAGCACACCTCATCGGTCAATATTATGGATTTACTCCGCTTTCAACACTGACTGCGGCTTCGCGTGGAGCTCCCAAAAACAAGAAAGTCGAGTATCCAGATATGTTGAACCATCTTGGAAATGATTCGGCGGCAGAAGTTCTTTCAGGTTTTCTCAAACAATGTCAGCGTGTTGAATTTATTGCGTCACCGCGCCAACCGTTATTTGTGTGGCACACGAACATCGCTCCTGGTCGACCAGCGCCAAAGAAAGCTGTTATACAGCTTCATGCGCTCGGAACCGATCACGCGCTTGCGGATGCAGTCATCATCCGCGCGCTTATTGCGCTCTGCCGTGATCTATTCCACGAAGAACCTACGGTCCGCATAAATTCTATGGGCGACAAAGAAACACGTGCACGCTATGCACGTGAGCTTGGAAATTTTTTCAAGAAAAGAATTGGCGTCCTTCCTGCCGAATGTACTAACTGTGCAAAACAAGACGCCATCCTTGCCGCAGAGATGGCTATCGAACTTGCATGCGCGGATGATATGCCGGCGCCAACCGAACACCTTTCTGATGCGAGTCGCAAGCGCTTTGAAGATCTGCTCGAATACCTTGAAATGACCGAGACGCCATACGAGCTCGCGCGTAATCTTATCAGTCGTGGAAATGTGTGGAACGATACCTGTTTTGAACTTGTGCTCGGCGATAAACGCATCGCGTGGGGCTCTCACTATGGTGATTTCACTCGACACTTCTTTCCGACTCCGTTTACGGCTACGGGCGCGGTATTTCAGATTCCAAGCACGGGCGCCGTGGTAAAGAAAACACCATCCTCACGACTACGCTTTTCCTTTGTCCATATTGGGGACGAAGCGAAACGTCTTTCGATTCGCCTCGCGGAGGATTTTAGAAAAGCACGTGTTTCTCTTACACAAAATATCGGCGTTGAATCGCTCACTGAACAACTCCACCTCGCTGAACGACGCGCGAGTCCGTACCTTCTCATTATGGGCCGGAAAGAAGCGCTCGAAGGTTCTGCGATCTTGCGCAACCGCCAGACACAAGAAGAAACCGTCCTCCCGCTTGCAGGCCTCATCGAACGATTAAAGGCGGTCGCCTAAAGAACGCACGCTTATTGGACAATCGGGACTCCTCTGTGCTAAAGTCTTTTTCACATGACCGCAGGCATACGAGTTGAAGTTCGACGCGGCAAGAACGAAAGTTCAACCGCACTCATCCGCCGATTTACCCGCCGCGCGCAGGGTCTTGGACTTGTGCGCGAAGTGCGTAATAACCGCTACTGGCAGCGCATCAAATCGAAAAATGTCGGCCATAAACGCGCACTCATCTCAAAAGCTCGCCGCGAAAACTACAACGAACTCGTAAAGCTCGGTAAAATTGATCCTGCAGCACGCAAGACGCGCGGTAAGGGAGGCAGACGCTAAGCGAATGCAGAGTGTTTCAATTACCAATATAACGCGGCGCGGACGTGTGCCGCGTTTTACGTATACAGTTATTAAGGAACGCGTACTCCCCGGTTGGGAGATCTCACTCGTATTTGTTGACCCCGCCCAAGCGCGCGCGCTCAACAAGCGCATGCGCGGCAAGACCTATGTCCCTAACGTGCTCTCCTACGCTCTCGATAAGCGAAGTGGAGAAATTGTAATCTGTCTCACCGAAGCGAAGAAGCAGGCCGCCTCATATTTTATGGACGAACGAACGTTTATTCTGTACCTATTTATCCACGGAATATTACATATAAAAGGATGGGCACATGGTGCTAGGATGGAAGCATGCGAACGGAATCTCCTGGCAAAATTCCTGCCTAACCGGCAGGCAGGCGCCGAGAAAAGTGTCCGCGCTTACCTTACTAATGAAACGACGCATAGCAACCGGCATAGACATCGGGACGTACCAAGTAAAAATGGTCGTCATCGAGGAAGTCATAGATAAACGCATTGGCGGGCGGCACATACGCATTCTTGGCACTGGCCTTGCGGAATCTAAGGGACTCCGGCACGGCTACATCGTTAATACCGAAGAAGTTACCGCGAGCATTCGAGAAGCGAAACGACAAGCAGAATCATCCGCTCGCATTCCTATCCGAACAGGATTTCTCGCCGTTGGCGGCATTTCGCTTGATGAAGCTCGAGCGACTGGTTTCGCCATCATCTCGCGCGCTGATCAGGAAATTACTGCGCTCGATCTTGAGAAAGCAAGTAAAGCAGCGCGAGAAGCTGCCGCCCCAGGATTTCTTAATCGACACGTTCTTCATAGTATTCCTCTTGAGTATCGCGTCGATGGTAGCAAAGTACTCGGTGATCCGCTCGGTATGAAAGGCGTTCGTCTTGAAATTGATTATCTGTACATCACCTGTCTTGCACAACACCAAGAAGCACTTGCAAAGGCAGTTGAAGATGCAGACATTGAAATCATTGATCAGATGGCTTCCCCGCTTGCGGGTTCATATGTGCTTCTTGAGGGCGACCAAAAAATGAAAGGTTGCGTGCTTGCAAATATCGGCGCCGAGACAGTTTCCATAGTTGTATATGACGAGGGCATTCCTATTTCCGTAAAAGTGTTTCCGGTCGGCTCAAGTCATATCACCGACGACATTGCGCTTGGATTTCGAATCTCACTTGAAGAAGCTGAGCGCGTAAAACTCGGCAGACTTTCCGGACAAATGTATTCGCGCAAAAAAGTAGATGATCTTGTCGCAAAGCGACTTGAAATAATGTTTACATTAATTGATAAACACATTAAATCTCTCGGTCGTCGCGGACCGCTGCCTGCCGGCATCATTATTTCAGGAGGAGGGTCTGGAGTTGGTTCTATAAGCGACATCGCGCGAGGTTCATTGAAACTTCCTGCACGCCTCGCCGAGTTCCGTCTTTCCTCAGATACCAAGATTCGTGATGCCACATGGGCCGTTGCCTATGGACTGGCGCTGTGGGGTCTCACGGGCGACACGAGTGCTCCAAAAAAGAATTTTCGTGCCGCGATTGGAAAGTTTCTCCAACAATTTTTGCCATAAATGACAAGCCGTATCTGCTGATTGTCAATATTTGCATACTACCGATATCTGGTATCATGGCGAAACCACATATTTGTTATGTCAAAACGCGTTGAGCCAGAGGTTGAAACATTTGCACGCATCCGTGTCGTAGGTGTCGGCGGCTCCGGGAAAAATGCCATCAATCACATGATCGAGTCGAAAGTGCGCGGTGTCGAATTTATCGCTGTAAATTCCGACGCGCAAGACCTTCATCGCTCGCTCGCCAAACGCAAAATTCACATCGGAAAGAATTTGACACGAGGTCTCGGTACCGGAATGAATCCTGAGCTCGGTAAACGCGCAGCTGAAGAAACTCGACAGGAAATTCAAGAAGCGCTTTCAGGAAGCGACATGGTGTTCATCACCTGCGGTATGGGTGGCGGAACCGGTACGGGAGCTTCGGCGATTGTCGCAAAAATTGCGAAAGAAGTCGGTGCGCTTGTTATCGCCGTAGTTACAAAACCGTTCTCGTTTGAAGGAGCTCAGCGCAAAGACATCGCTGAACGCGGGCTCGCAGAACTCAAAAAGGAAGTTGACGCCTTCATCGTCATTCCAAACGACAAACTTCTTTCTATCGTTGATAAAGACACTTCCGCAAAGAGCGCCTTTGCCATGTGCGATGAAATTCTCCGCCAAGCGGTGGAAGGAGTGTCTGACATCATCACGATGCCAGGCGACATTAATACTGACTTCAACGATATTAAGGCAATCATGGAAAGCGCTGGTCCTGCACTTATGGGCATTGGTGTTGCTGAAGGCGATCAACGCGCAAAAGAAGCCGCTTCTCGTGCGGTCAATTCTCCACTGCTTGATGTCTCTATTTCTGGTGCTAAAGGCATTCTCTTTGTCGTAGCCGGTTCGGATGATCTCGGCATTATGGAAGTGCAGGAGGCTGCAAAGGTTATTAACGAGTCCGTCGACAAGAACGCAAAAGTTATTTTTGGTATTATGCGCGACGAGAAACTTAAGAAGGGTCAGATTCGCATTATTGTCATCGCAACTGGTTTCCCTGAAAGCGCGGCGAGTGTGTCCTCGTCAGCCCTTGAACGTTCACTCTTCTCAATTCCCACAGAACATCGGGAGGAAGAACGCGGTAAGATTTATCACGAAATTTTGAAGCGCGATTTGCCAGAAGCCAAGGTTTCAAAAAGTGAGTTGGGGCGCGTCGATGGCATGAAAGAAGTTCACAAGGACGTCGTTAAAGAAGAACCTATCGTCACAGCAACTCCACAGAAGCGCGAAGAGTCTACTCCTGCCCCTGAAGATGACGAGGCATGGGGAGCAATTCCGGCTTTTTTACGAAGACATAAAAAATAAACAAAAGTTAAGCAAGACGCGGTGCCTTTGGCACCGCGTCTTGCTATACTCTACGGACATGTACGACCTCATCATTATCGGCGGTGGACCGGCGGGCATCGCAGCGGCAATCTATGCGGCTCGCAAACATTTAAGAGCAGTTCTTATCGCTGAGGAAATTGGTGGCCAGTCAACCGTTTCGGAAGGAATCGAAAATTGGATCGGTACGCCCAAAATCCATGGAGCGGATCTTGCAAAATCATTCAAAACTCATCTTGATGCTGTAAAAAATGATTTTGTCATGCTCGCCACTGGTGAACGAGCAACGGAACTCACAAAAACTCCTGAAGGTATGTTTCTTGCAAAAACGAAGACTGGCAAAGAATTTACGGCGAAAGCGGTTCTCCTTGCTTCCGGTGCAAGTCGTAAGAAACTCAAAGTCCCGGGCGCAGATACATTTGAAAACAAAGGTGTCACCTATTGTGCCTCATGCGATGGACCGCTCTTTGGGGACATGGATGTCGCGGTTATCGGCGGAGGCAACGCAGGTTTTGAAACAGCTCTCCAACTTCTAGCGTATGCAAAATCTGTGACACTGATTCATCGTCATCAGGAATTTAAAGCAGACCCCATTACAGTTGCGAAAGTGACTGCACATCCGAACATGAAAGTTCTCCGACATGCTGAGATAACTGAAGTCATGGGCGATCAATTTGTCACTGGTTTAAAATACCTGGATAAAAATTCTGGCGAGACGAAAGAACTGAAAGTTTCAGGGCTTTTCGTTGAAACGGGCGTTATGCCAAACACTGACTTTGTCGCCAACCTTGTTGATTTGGACGAAGTCCATCGAGTAAAAGTGGACCCTCGTAATCAACGAACCAATGTCGAGGGCATCTGGGCTGCCGGCGATTGTACCGACGAGCTGTACCATCAGAACAACATCGCCGCTGGCGATGGCGTTAAGGCACTCGAGGATATGTATCTTTGGATCAAAAAACGATGAATTCTCACCATCCGATCATTTCTATTATCATTCCAACATTGCGGGAGGGACAATTCTTAGAGCGTACGCTCAAAAATTTAGAGTCGCTGACCCTGCCTCATGAAATTATCGTTACCGATGGCGGCAGTACTGATGAGACGCTTGGAATAGCCCGTCGGTATACCGATAAGATCACCGTGTGGACGCACCAAAAACGGCAAACATTCGGCGAAGCAAAGAACGCTGGTGCCGCTCTCGCCATCGGAAATTATTATGTGTTTATCGACGCAGACGTTATTATCCCTGAACCTCAGAAATTTTTTGAGGAGATGCTCGCAATGTTTGAAAAAAACAAAAAACTTGTAGGTATGACCGTACCGCTCAAGCCATGGCTAGAAAACCACTCCTTCATCGACGCATTGTTTTGTACTCCGCTCAATTGGTTTTACGTCATCTCCAACAACATCTTTCACTCAGGGAACTCCTCAGGCGAATTCCAAATAATTCAGACGAATGCCTTTCGAAGAATCAACGGCTACCACGAACATCTCGCGGCCGGCGAAGATAATGAGATATTTCGTCAACTTGCGGTTCATGGGCGAACGTTATCCTATTGGAAACTGTGCGTCAGACATTCTCTCCGCCGTCCGCATAAGCTTGGTTGGCTTCGCACCTACGGTATATGGATAAACAACGGCTTTTCCGTCATGTTCCGCGGCAAGGCCGCATATAAAGAATGGGCTGTGGTACGGTAGTGCATGAACGAATACTTTTTTAATAATCGCAATCTTGCCTATCGAAAGAATGAATTTCGTGCGGATCGACCGACCATTGTGTGTATTCACGGACTTTCAGGAAGTGCTTCTGCGTGGTTTCCGTATGAAAAATCGTTTTCGGAAAAATATAATCTTTTGACGTTTGATCTTCGTGGGCACGGAAAATCGAAAAAATACACGGACTATGCTGAGTATGAGCTCAAAAAATTTGCCGATGACTTGTATGAGCTTATCGAATACTTGTCGATTCAGAAATGCACGCTCCTGAGTCACTCGTTCGGTACACTTGCCGCACTTGAATTTTTGCATGCCCATCCAGAAAAAGTATCTTCGGCCGTTTTCCTAAGTCCAACAGCCTTTCTCAATAAAACTCTATGGTTCCCAATAATAAAAGTAGTTGGGGGTGTGCTCGTTATACTATATCGGTTCATACCATTCCACCCCACTATTGTCGGACGTGTTGATTATTCGCCTCTTATACCGAGTTGGGACTGGGACTTACGCCGAATACCAAAAGACCTGCGGGCGACTAGCGTGCGAGTGTATACATATTGTTTGACACACGCGTACGCAAAAAACTTTGATCCGATGTGGAAGGACATTCATGTGCCCACATTACTCATTCATGGAAATAGAGATTCAATTATTCCTGTGCATCACTCAGAATTACTAATGAAAGAAATTCGGGGTTCCACACTTGTTGTGTTAGAACATGCTAATCATATTCTGGTGATCAATAATGTTCCGGAAATAGCTAACCATATAGAGGCTTTTGTACAAAAGTAATTTGGTGCTATTGACTTTATATTATTTTCTGGTACCATGGCCTCCAGAGTTCGTGGGCATTTGTCATTCACAACCGCGCATATGCGGCACCGTAATGAAAGGAGGCTCCGATGGGAGTCGGGCTCAGCATCATCGTTGGGAGCATGGCCTTGGTCGTGTTGGAGGCTCTTGCCTCTTACTATCTGAGTCAGAACTTCTGGCCGAGCCAAGTGATGACTCGCTGGGGTAGGCCGGGCATTTCCTTCTTTGCCCATGGCGGGATGTGGGGAGATTTTTTTCTTCTACCTACGCTCCTCGCGTGGGTCATCGTGAAGTATGGTCCGAGTTGGAACATAAAGATGATCATGATCATGGGAATGGTCGGATTACTTGTCACGCTCGGCAACCATCTGCTTCTTATCTTCACACAAAAGATTCCTGATCCACTTGGGTGGCAGGAAGAATGGTGGTCGGTGCCGATAGCGCTTCACTTCGTGTATATGAGCACCTATGTGGCGCTTGCGGGACTCTTCTACTTCTCGCCGGGTGTGAGTATCAAAGATGCCGCGATTGTCAGTGTAGTACTTGGTATCCATATGGTCTTCGGAACACATGTTCCTTTGGGCATATTGAACCAGTGGAACAACTGGGATTGGTGTCCGGATCTTCTAGCGAGCGATGTACTGCCATATCTACTTACAGGTATATGGAGCGCGCTCGTGGTCCTTGCTTCCATGGCCGCAGGTCCGCTTGCGGGATCCCTTGTAGGGATCCTTGCGATTGGACTTGCCACGGCGGGTTGGGCGGTTGTCAGAATCATCCCTATTCTTTTCGCCACCTTGAAGTAACAGTTCTTTTCAGCCCGTCGCGTAGCGACGGGCTGAATGTTTTTATACTTCACTAACGAACGAAATAAAGATTTTTCAGAAACGCCTCTGCTGAACGTTCCCAAGAGTACTGGAGCGCTTTATTGCGACAATCGACTGGAGAGAGCTCAAGACATTTAACCGCTGCCTCTGCTAAATTTTCGCTCAAGTAACCGTCCTTCCCCTCCGTGATGATGTCTCGCGGACCCATGACATCGTGCGCTGCGACCGGAATACCACACGCGAGTGCCTCAAGCGCGACTAATCCAAATGTCTCCGTACGAGATGGAAATACAAATACATCCGAGAGCGAGAGCCAGTTAACCAAATCCTGCCCATACTTGTAACCAACAAAAATATGGTCCTCCCCGTATTTCTTTTCAAAATTTGCTCTATCTGGTCCATCCCCTATCACAAGTTTCGTGCCTGGCAGTTTGAGCTTAAGGAATTCCTCAGGACTTTTTTCCGGTGCCAGACGACTGAAAAATACAAAAACCGGCTTAGGGAGGTGTGGCAACGGAGACTTCGGATTGCGAACAAATAAGTTGGTATCTACCGCAAGCGGCATGATAACTAAATTCCTAAATCCTTGTGACTCGAGTTCCCGTTTAAGACTTTCAGTTGATACCATTGTCCGAACGGCGGGTGCATGGAAGCGCGCCACAAGTGCATACATCGGATGAAGAAGTCCTCGCATACGCACGTCCGCATAAAGCTGAAAATGGGTGTGATACCACGTCGTGAACGGTATCTTCATTTTCATGCATGCCCGACGAGCTGCCCATCCGAGAGAACCTTCCGTCACAAGACATACTGCGTCAGGCTCGAGTGTTTTCAATATGTTCACGACTTTCCGGTATGGGAAAAGAGCTAGGCGAATTTCAGGATATAAGGGAAAAGAAATGGTTCTGAATTGCCCTGGTTCAATGACGGTAATGGTGTAACCACGAGCTTCCAGTTGTGGTATGAGTGCATCGAGAACGCGTACAACTCCATTAACTTGCGGGGTCCATGCATCGGTTACCAACACTATCTTCTTCATAATTATTTTTCTCCTGTAACCGGCATTGCTTCGATTTCTCTATCTTCCTCAAGAAATTTTCGTCGCATACGCCAACTGAAGATGTAGTAGCCTGAAATAACGATCGCGGCAAACGCTATCACGTATTGCACGTTGTTGATTATTTTTACGATGCTCCCACCCAAACTTGCGCCCAAGTAATATCCTGCAACGAGAAGAACTCCGTATTGAAGAATCGCAACGATAATGCCATAGGCGAAAAATTTTCCGAGTGGCATTTTGACCATACCGGCAACCACAATAAATGAGGATGCGATGCCGTAAGAAAGTTTGCCGATAAACATGGTGATTCCTGGTCGTTTTTCCCAGAGCACACGCACCTGTTCTAGATGGTCGGGTGTGATGCCGATTTTTTTGAGCATGCGCTGTGCAAACTTGGTACGGCCGCCGTAGTGGCCAATCGCGTAATAGACGCCGTCAAGACCAACATCACGAACAAAAAATAACGCTCCGAGGAAATAGATATTAAAATACCCGAGTGCTGCGAGGGTTCCGGCGACAAACGCCACCACCGGCCCTTCTATAAAAGTGAGCGGAACCAGTACCCAATAACGGTACTGCAAAATAAGTTGTGATATGGAATCAGCCGACATCGTCGACGCCAGTATACTACAACAACTATATCGAAAGCCCCTTCCTGGGAAACCAGGAAGGGGCATATTTCTCCTCTTAGCGAGACAGTAGTCGGTCAACTGCTTTAAAAAGATCTTCTGTTTTTATCGGCTTTTGCAAAAAGCCGTTTGCTCCCATCTGCTTAGACCAGAACTTTTCGGTTTCCCTAACATCTTGAGCCTCTGCACAAAGGATAATCGGGATGCGCATATAACGATCGTCCTCTTTGAGTTGACGACACAATTGGTACCCATTCTTTACGGACATGACGATGTCCATGAGAATGAGATCAGGATTTTCGGCTTTTAGATTCGACTCCATCTCATATACCGAATCGTAGGTCGCGACTTCATGATTCACCATTTTCAACAAGTGCTCGACAGCTATCAGCTGAACGTTGGAAGCGCTCACAACAATAATCTTTGCCATTTGAACCTCCTCAATTATTGAAGTAGGCGCCTCCTTCCCAATAATTGGGAAGGAGGCGCCGTGGGTTAGACCTGATTCTTGAGTGGCAGCCTCATTCGAGGCGGGATTTTGGGACCCCAGCATTTTTTGCTTGGGTTCCAGGGTCTCGTACCCTCCTCAACATAGAGTTTCTGAGCGTACGAGATATTGCCCGTAATCGAATAGATGTTGAATCCTTCCTCAAGTGCAACCCGTTCATGTACACTCGACTTAATCTGAAGAAGACCAACATCTTTGGGCGTTAGACGTCCTTGAAGTACATATCCTGTCTTTTCATTATAGTGCTTCATGCCTGATTCGCATGCGGCAATAATTTTAAGGACAGGATGTGCTTTCCCCAAAAGATCTTTCGCCAAACGGTTCGCCTTGCGCGGATCCGTAACATTGTGGACATCAGCAGGCATTTTAAAACTGCCTCCTGACTTGAAGTAGTTCACATACTCCTTCCATGCATCAGGATTCCGTTTGTGTTGTCCTGATGAGAGGGATTTTGTTGCGAGTTTTCCCAACACTGTTTTCGCTACCACGTGAGAGGGTTTCACTTTTGTCATTGACGGCAGGCCATGCTTTGCCGCAGCGGCAGGTTTTGCCGTTACGATACGTTCCGGAGTTATCACAACTGTACGCAACTCCCCAGAGGAGAGTCTGCACAATGTATAACTCTTGGAACTACACGGCCCATCAGC